>CAKVMF010000020.1 GCA_934771675.1 uncultured Clostridia bacterium | reverse complement strand
ATACAAATCATCTGGAATAATCATATTCAAAAGATATGATGGCGTTTGCATTTGTGTTGCAATCTGTGCTCTGATATCAACAGTGTTAATTTTGATGATAAAACTTATGTTTGCAGCATTGTAACCATCACCGTCAAATGAGTCTTCATTTGGAGTGATAATCACTTGCAAAAGACTGATTTGCATTGTGTTTAAGTAGTTCAAATTTGGAAGTGCATCAGCAAGAGCTCCGTCTTCCAAAAGTTTGTTGCAAACAGCGGCAAACTCTCTGTCAGTAAGTTCAACCTTGCCGTGACCCTTGAAGTTGTTTTTGTCGGTAATCTTTCCGTCATTATCAATTTTGTAGTCAGCTGCTTGAAGTTTTGTTACTGAATTTGAAAGGTCGGTTTGGGTATAACCATTTGTTATGAGTTTCTTTTCATTTGGGTTTTTGTAAAGTGATGTAACAACCCCTGCAAGGTCTGGAATGCTGTTTATTCCATACTGTCCAAAATATTTTGGAACAATTGCCTTATCAAGCAAAAAGTAGCCACCTGCAAAAATGGCTATAACGATACAAAGAGTTATTAAAACCTTACCTAAAATTCCTGATCTTTTACGTTTCATTAAACTATGCTTCCCACAATTGATGCTTTAAAAACAAAGAAGAGAACAACGGCTGTAACAAGCAATATACCAATAATTCTAAGTATTCCAAAACGTTTTTTAAACATGTCGCATCTCTCCTAACTTTATTATATATTAATTATATTGTTTTAACTACATTTTTGTCAAGAATTTACTACTTCAAAAAAGACAACTTAACAATGGTGTCTGTTTCACCATCAATCTTAACATTTTCACTAATATCCATTCCAGCAACAACCAAAACCTTGTTGCCGGCAGCTAGAATTGGTATCATGTCACGTTTTTCAGTTTCAATTTTCTTGTCAGTAAAATAATCATTGAGTTTTTTTGAGCCCGCTCCAAGTTTTGAAAAAACATCGCCGAGCTTTCTGAATCTCCAAACCGCATTTGTTGAAATTTTTCCAAAGTCCGCATAAAGTGAACCATCACCATACACAACATCATCTTGAGAAACAATTTCTGCTTTTATTTTTCCAAAACCTTCAATTTCAATTTCTCCAACAATAAACTCAAAACTTTCTTGACTTCTTGCCATCTTTGTTTTTTTCTGCAAAACAACACCGGCATATGTTCTTTTTGCTTGAACACCATGTGGCAAATCAAAGGAACTGTTTACTGGTTTGTTTGTCATTTCAGCAACAAGTTCATAATGTTTTGACTCAATATCAAACATAATTCCAAGATATTCAAAAGCTTTCTTTATGTATTCTCTAACAACAAAAGAAGGGTTTGAAAACGCAGCACCTTTGATAAGACATTTTGATGCTTGTTTTTCAATCAAATTTTCATCAACACCTGACTCAATAAATTCTTGAACCTCCAAGCATTTGTTTCCAAATTCAAAAATAGAATCAACTGCGTTTGGATAAACTTTTTCCATGGCAGGTATAACAACATTACGAATATAGTTTCTAGTTATTGCATTATCAGCATTTGTTGAATCATTAACATATTCAATGCCATGATCTTTAACAAGTTGCAAAATATCATTTTTTCTCAAATACAAAAATGGTCTATAAATATTCCCACTTTGTTTTTTTATTCCGCAAGCACCAGCAAGCCCTGCACCACGGAGAATATGCATCAAAATTGTTTCCGCCTGATCATTTTTGTGATGTGCCAAAAACAATTTGTTAAGATTGCTCTTTTTCATCTCTTCAAAAGTAACCTTGTAGCGAAGTTCTCTTGCAGACTGTTCCATGGTCTTTTTTGAAATGGCTTTGTGATGAAACACGTCAACATCAATAATCACATAATCAATCTTCTTTTTTATGCAAAAGTTTTTAACAAACTCACTGTCACGGTCACTTTCCGAGCCCCTTAAATGATGGTTAATATTGATAACTTTCATATAAAAACCAATCTGTTTTTGCTTAAACAAAAGGGTCCACAGCAAAAGCATTGAATCTGCCCCGCCACTGACCCCAACAGCAATTCTATCATCTTTAGATAAAAATTCATCATCAATCAATTCTTCTAACATAATCTCCACCTAAGATTATATTATCAAATTTAATTTAATTTTTCAACAAATTAATGGCAATAATTGTCATATCATCTGGATGCTTACTCATATTGTCCGCATCGGCAATCACATCATCCAAAAATTTTTGCATATTGAAAATTTTTGCGTCATTGATAAACGTTTTGTAAGCCTCCACACTTGAAAAGGAATCAACCACTCCATCGCTCGCCAAAAACACAGTGTCGCCTGCTTGAATAACTTTTTTTGTTATAGTTGGAGTGATGTTTTGAACAATGCCAATTGGCAAACTTTTTGAAACAATCAATTCAGAAACCTGCTTTCTTTTTAAAACCGAAACTGAAGAGCCGAGTTTAACAAATTTACACTCGCCCTTATCTGTATCAACAAGTGCCGCATCAAGAGTTGTAAAATTGTCGAGCCCTGCAGGAATCAAAAGTTTGTTTATTGAAGTGATTATCAAATTTTCATCAAGTCCAACTTCAAACATTGAACGGATGAGTGAAAGAACCATAACAGAAATTCTGTTTGCTTTTTCACCGTGCCCCATACCGTCGGCAAGTGCAACAAAATATTTTGAGCTTGAAATTTTTGTGATAGTTACGTTGTCACCATTTTTGTTTTCTTTTGCCTTTGTTGAAACCGAAAACTGAACCCTAAATTTTGACATTGGAATAAATTCTGCCAAACTCAGTCCAGAAATTTCTGTATGCCAAACCTTTGAAAGTTTCATCTCATTTTTAACAGACCTTGAAACGCCTTCAAGCATTTCCCTTTTCAAAACTTGCTCGTTTGGAGCAATAACATTAACCGATTCAATCCCAAACTTATTTTCCAGAATAACAACCTCTTTTGCGTCCAAAAGATTACTTATAAGACGCTCTTTTGTTTGAAATGAAAGTTTGTCGTTAACAAGTAATCTTGAATCAATTGTTTTTGAAAAATTATTGAAGATATCTGAAAAGTTTTTAAGTTCATCTGAAATCAAAAGTTTGCTTGCATCTTCATTTTTCATTGCACTTTCAAACTTTTCAAACTGAACTGCAATCTGATTTATTTCACTAACAACAATTGAGCTTTTTGTGCAATATGCCTGCATTCCATTTGTTACATCAAAATCATTTATACTCTTTGTTTGCAACGCTTTTGACATCAAATTTTCAAACATTTCACGTTTGTTTATATTTCCAAAAAAGCAAGTTTTGAAGTTTTCACAATTTGTGCAACAGCGAGTTATAACATCCCCAGCAAGTTCACGGCTCGCTGCTTCTTTGTCAATTTTTCCAACAAGCAAAAACTTAAAATCCCTGTGCATACACAGTAGCGTATCTGCCATAAGTTCAAGTCTGTTTTTTATTCCGCCAACTCTTTGGCTTTCAAGATGCTTAAAAATCATTGAGACAGAATCAGCAGCAAACAATTGTTCAAAGTAGTTAAACACGTTTGAAGGAACTGCAATAATAACGACTGATGGCATAAGTGCAAAAATTACATTTATAACGCTCCACATTCCTGCCACAAAGATTAAGCCAGTGATGATTGCAATTGAACAAATTGAATAAAGCCACTTTTTTGTAGCTTTGATTTCCATTAAAAATATTGCTAGCACCGAAGCGAAAATCAAATATATGTGCTGCCCCGAAACAAAAAATCCGCCGCTTGCAAAAATGCTGGCAAATATAAAATACTTATCAATTGGAAGAATCTTTGCCATAACAACCAACGGCAAAAACAACAAAACTAATTCAACAAAAACCAAACCATAACTAAAACTAAAAAGCCCCAAACTTAAAATAAAAACAAAAATTGAAAACAAAACGTAGTCGCCGTGACTAAATTTGAAAAACAAAAATTTCTTTTGATAGGTTTTTATCAAAAAATAAAAGTAAATTGCAAACACCACCTGCAAGCCAAAATTTATCAAAAACTTGTAGAGCATTTCAGCATTTTCTATTGAAAAATAAAGTTCAAGGATATTTGCAATTGTTAAAAACAAAAACATCAATGCAAGGTTGTTTTTAAATTTCAAAAATTCTTTTGAAAAGTAAAACAATGAGAGTATCATGATTTGATAAATCGTGATGAACACAAAGTTTACTTCACCAAACAAAAACACTCTTGAAATAAAATAAAAAAGAGTTGTCAAAATTAAATTTCCGCCATAAAAAATTCGAAGGCATGCAAATGAAAATCCCACCGGACTCAAAAAGCCCAGCAAATAGATTTTTGAAAAAATCACTTGCAAAAGCAAAAGCGAAAACTGAATTAAAACTTTTTTAAATTTTGACTTTTCCACAACAATATTTTACAATTGCAAAGTTTTTTCAATCTATGATAAAAAAGCAAAAGAAACTTGATTTTTGTCAAAAAAAACAAAACTTTGGCAAACCGAAATTCATAGCAAATTTTGCATAAAAAAAGTCCAATCACAAACAGTGATTGGACAAGCTTGAAATTATATATACTTTACATATCTTTCAAAATTTCTTCTTTCTTTTTGTCGTATTCTTCTTGAGTGATAAGATTTTGATCAAGCATTTCTTTTAAGTGTGCAAGTTTTTCAGTTGGTGTTGCAACTGCAGCAGCTGAAACAGGTTCTGAGTTTACTGGCATTTGATCATTTTCTTGCAATGTTACAGGAGAGTTTGTGCCCCTTCTTTCCTTTGTCGCAGCATCATCAATCATATTTTTCATTCTTCTGTTTTCAACACTCTTCATAACAACTCTTGAAATCAAAATGTAAACAACCGCAAGAACAAAGAGTGTAACCATTATTCTGTTTCCAAGAAGCGAGATCTTTTCGCTGATTTGGAAAACGCTTTCTGCGTCAACAAGTTTTACGCACGCAAGAAAGTATGTGATATAGAAATCAAAGAACAAGTAACTCACATAAGCAACTGATTGAAACACATACATTGATTTGCCGTATTTTGTGATGCCCATACCAATAAATGAAGCAACCAAAAATTGAACTGTAAACATAACAGTGATTTTGATAAAATTGAATGAACCAATAAAATCATTTACGGTTGCATCGTCACTAAACTTTAATTTTGAATATAATGACACGCCAACCCATAAACATATTACCCACAAGAGCGCACTAACAAGCGTAAGTGACAAAAACACAATGGCTGTTTTTTTGAAATCATTTTGTTCAATTTTACGAACCCAGTAAAGCGAGGTCGAAAGTGCTAAACAAATAATAAAGATTGTTCCAATTATTCCAAAAACAAATCTGTTCATACTAATAATTTCAGTCATAGCACAAACAAGAATTGCTGCTGCAATAAAAATACCTGAAATTGAAACTGTGCTGACAATTTTGTGAAGTTTTCCTCCATCTGCTCCAACTCCTTCGCCACGATCACGATTTCTTTTCATCATTTTTAAAAAAGAAAACATAGTAGTCCCCCTAAAAACATTATTCCTATGTTTATTTTACTAAAAAATAGTTACACTTGGCAAGTAAAAGTAACACTTTGATTAAAATAAAACATTTTTGTATAATTTTATGCGGTGTAGCTACTAATATAAAACCGAAAATCAAACTTTTTTAATTTTTGTTTGTTTCAAGACACTTTTTTAAAATTTGAACAGCATTGAAACTTGCACCACGCCTTAAATTGTCCGCCAAAACAAAAAACATAATTGAACAATCACTACATTTTCTTGTTCTAAAAACAAATGTTTTGTTTGTCCCCGACACTTCAGTTGGCAAAACAATTTCAGAAACAAAGGCTATTGTTTTATCCGACAGATTTTGAATGTTAGAAATATCAACAGCCCTGTCAAACTCCACATAAACACTTTCAAGATGACAATATGCCATTGGAACTCGAACAGCGCTTGCAAAAATTTCAAACTCTTTGTTTAAAATCTTTTTTGACTCAAACATAATTTTATCTTCTTCGGTTGAATAATCAGTTTTCAAAATTTTTCCAATTTCGGCAATAGCGTTGTTTTCAATACCCTTTTCAAAAACAAATCTCGTTTTGTTATTTAGATCATCAAGAGCTTTTGACCCCGCCCCACTAACCGACTGATAAGTGCTCACCACAACTTTTTTTATTTCTCCAAGTTTTTCTAACTTGTCAAGCGCAAGAACCAGCTCAATTGTTGAGCAGTTTGGATTTGCGATAAGCTTTGTTTCATTTTTAATAAGCTGCGAGTTTATTTCAGGAACAACAAGCGGAATATCTTCTCTTCTTCGAAAAGCATTTGTGTTGTCAATAACAACAGCACCCCTTGTTAAAAAATGATACGCCCAAACCTTGCTCACATCATCACCCGCCGAAAAAATTGCATAATCATACTTTTCATTTGCTTGCTTTGAATTTAACGCACAAAGCTTGTAAACTTTGTTTTTAAATCTCAAATCTTTATTTGAATTTTTTTCAGATACAAAAAGCGTAAGATCAAACTTGTTTAACAAGTTCTCTTCAAAAAGAACCTGCATCACACTTTGACCAACAAGCCCCGTTGCACCAACAATAGCCAACTTCTTTTTTTTCATAAACTCCCCCTAAAACATAATATTAATAAATTTCGAAAATTGTAAACAGCTGACGCATTTTGCATAAAATACAGTATGAGAGTGTTAAAGTTTGGTGGAAAAAGTTTGTCCACATTAAAAAAAGTGCAAAATATAGCAAAATTTATTAAAAAAATATACAAAAATGAAAAAAGATTAGTAATTGTTGTTTCTGCAATGGGCAACAAGACAGATGAATTGATTAACCAAGCAAACAAATTTTCAAATGAGAAACACACAAAAAATGAAATGGCAAAACTTCTTTCAACTGGCGAAACAGAATCTGCTGCTCTTTTTGCCATGGCTCTTCAAGCTGAAAATTTGAAGGCAAAAAGTTTTGGAGCATATGAACTTCAAATTGAAACATTTGGTGACTCACTTGAAAGTCGCATCGCTTACATAAACAAATCAAAACTTGAAACTCATCTTAATCAAAACACAATCTGTGTTGTTTCAGGATTTCAAGGTATAAACCAAAATAATGAAATAACAACTCTTGGTCGTGGTGGATCTGACACAACCGCTGTTGCAATTGGTGCAATTTTTGGAGTTAACCCAGAAATATATAGCGACTTTGATGGGGTGTTTTCTGGTGACCCACGTGAGTTTAATTTCAAAAAACTAAAGTCAATAGATTATAAAACAATGAAAAACATGGCAGATTCTGGAGCAAAGGTTATTGATTCAAGAGCAACCGAACTTGCCGAAAAGTTTAACATTGATATAATTTCAAAAAATTCGGAGTATCCATCAAGAATCGGCAGCAAAATCACACGAATTGAAAATGATATCGTTTCAATTGCAACCATAAATCACCTATGCCTTGTATCTATTATATTTTCACAAAAATCAAAACAACAATTTATTGTTAAAAATGTAATTTTATGTTTAAAAGATGTAAATTTTTACAATTTTAAATTAGAAAAAGAAAAATTATCTTTTTTGATTTCAAGCGAAAACAAAGCAAAAGTTATGGCTGAAATTTCAAAAAAATTGCATTTAACATCAAAGTAACAACCATATAAATATTTCAAATAAATAAAAAATCGTTTTTTGCGAAAATCATCCAACAAGCAACATTTCCACTTTTTTGCAAAATTTGATTTACCCCACTTTGCCACATTGCTTTGCTCACATTTATTTGAAATATTTTTTTAAAATACTTGACAGTTGAGTAATTGTTCAACTATTATATATGCGTCAGTTGAATAACCATTCAACTATTATATATATAATAGTGACTGCTATTTAAATCAAAACTGAATTATCAAGGAATTAATATGACAAAAAATGAGTTTTATTGTGACTGTTCAATCATCCATGAAGACGTTGTGAAAAAAGTAAAGAGCCATATGCTCCCTGAAAATGATTTTGCTGAAATCACAAAATTTTTTAAAACCATGGGAGACCAAACACGTGTGAAAATTTGCTGGGCAATTTACAATCATGAAATGTGTGTTTGTGATATTGCAAATCTTCTCTCAATGACAAAGTCGGCAATCTCACATCAACTCCGTGAGCTCCGTTTAGCAAAACTTGTTAGATGCAGAAAAACAGGAAAAACCATTTATTATGCACTTGATGACGAACATGTTTCAAATTTTATAAAAAATGCACTCGAACACGTAAAGGAGTAAAATGGAAAAAGAAGAAAAAATTATGATTGCAAGAATTGCAGTCAGTGCGGTGCTTTTTGCGCTTTCATTTATTTGGGCTTTTGGCTGGATTGGAAAACTTATTCTTTCAATTGCAAGTTTTCTAGTTATTGGATATGATGTTATTTTTGAATCTATAAAAGGAATATTTAAAGGTGAACTTTTTGATGAAAAATTTTTAATGCTGGTCGCAAGCATTGGAGCATTTGTTCTCCAAGAATATCACGAAGCCGTTGCTGTTATGTTATTTTATCAAGTTGGTGAGTTTCTTCAAGACCTTGCAACCGAAAACAGCAAAAAGTCAATAACAAAACTTATGGATCTTCGTCCAGACTATGCAATGGTTTTAAGAGATGGCGAAATCATTAAAGTTTCCCCAGAAAACGTTGCGATTGGAGAAACAATTGTTGTTTCAGCCGGGGAGAGAATTTCACTTGATGGCGAAATAATCTCAGGTTCATCAGCTCTTGACTGTTCTGCCTTAACCGGTGAAAGCTTGCCACAAGAAGTTGAAGTTGGTTCATCTGTTTTCAGCGGTTCAATAAACCTTGATTCAACACTACAAATAAAAGTCACAAAAGCATTTGCAGAATCAAAAATCGCAAAAATCATCGAATTAGTTGAAAAAAGCGAAGAAAATAAAGCAAAATCTGAAAAATTCATCACAAAATTCGCTCATATCTACACACCAACTGTCGTTGGACTTGCAGCTATTCTTGCAGTTGTTCCTTCATTAATCACTGGTGCATGGTCAACTTGGATTTCAAGAGCTCTTCTGTTTTTGGTTGTTTCTTGTCCATGTGCACTCGTCGTTTCAATTCCACTTTCATTTTTTGCTGGAATTGGTGGAGCAAGCAAACGTGGAATTTTAATCAAAGGCGCAAACAATATTGAAACTCTCGCAAAAACAAACATTGTTGCCTTTGACAAAACTGGAACTTTAACAAAAGGATGCTTTGAAGTAACAAGCATTGAGCCACAGGGAATTTCTGAAAAAGAACTTCTTGAAACTTGCGCTTTAGCTGAATCTTCATCAAGTCACCCTATCGCTGCTTCAATAAAAGAAAAATTTGGAAAAGATATTAGGATTCCAAAAGACTTAACCATAACAAACTTTTCAGGATTTGGCGTTAAAGCCGAAACAAAAAAAGACACAATTTATGTTGGAAACTACAAACTTTTAAAATCATTAAATATTGAAGTCGCTGAATCAACAGAACTTGGAACAATCATTTATGTTGTGAAAAATAATAGATACCTTGGTCACATTGTTGTTTCAGATATTGAAAAAGAAACTTCAAAAATTGCCATTGAAAAATTAAACAATCTCGGCATTAAAAAAACTGTTATGCTCACCGGTGATAAACTTGAAGTTGCTCAAAAGATAGCAAACAACCTTAATCTCACAGATTTCAAGGCAGAACTTTTGCCAGAAGATAAATTGACCGAACTCAACAAACTTAAAGGCAATCAAAACTCAACCGTTGCATTTGTTGGTGATGGCATTAACGACGCTCCAGTTCTAAAATCTGCCGATGTTGGAATCGCCATGGGAGCACTTGGAAGCGATGTTGCAATTGAATCTGCAGACGTTGTTTTGATGGATGACAATCCTGAAAAAATTGCTGAAGCAATTGCACTTTCAAGAAAAACTCATCGCCTTGTTAAGGAAAACATAATCTTCACAATTTCATTTAAAGTTTTGATGCTTGTTCTTGGAGCTGTTGGAATTGCCACAATGTGGGCTGCAGTTTTTGCAGATGTTGGCGTTTCACTCATCGCTATTTTAAATGCACTTCGAGCATTGAGCAAAAAGAAAATATAACAAAAAAACACTGCCAAAATGGTAGTGTTTTTCTTTTGCAATTTTTGTTTCCTACTTTAAGATTTTATTTTTCTAACTTTAATTCATTTTCAAAACTCTGTAGCCTTCATCTTCAATTGCTTTAGACAAAAGGTTTAAGTCAAGACCTTCTTGGGCTTCAACTTCAACTTCTCCAGAGTTCAAATTAACAGAAACATTATTTACTCCTTTAACATTCAAAAGAGCATTCTTAACATGGTTTTGACAGTGCTCACAAACCATTCCACCAACAACAATTTTAACTTTCATAATCTTCTCCTTTTTTATTTTTTTTGCATTTTTTAATTTATTTTGCTGTAATTTTAATAAATTTTTATTATTTTTTGAGATTTTTTGCATTTTTCTTACCGGATCAAAAAATCTTAATCCCAGTGCATTAAGACACACACAAACCGAACTGAAGCTCATTGCAAGTGATGCAATCATTGGACTTAAAAACACACCAATAGGGGCAAGCACACCCATTGCAATTGGAATACTCACAGCATTGTAGAAGAA
>CAKVMF010000019.1 GCA_934771675.1 uncultured Clostridia bacterium | reverse complement strand
CCTGCAAAGTTTCCGCAAAAAACTTCTTCATTAATTTTTAATGGGTCGGTGGTATTTTTTTTGATCGCACCACCCCAATCAGTCCTTTCAACCAGAGGTTCACGAACTTCAACCTTTCCTTTTTTGCAAAACCTATCAACAAAAATTTGATAGATAATTCCACCTTGAAGAGAGTCCTTTAAGTTGTAGTTATGATTGATAACACTTTGAAAGAAATCTTCACCCTGTTCACTTGAAACATAAGAATAATTGTTAAATGTTTTGCAGATAAAGAGTGTTTCGTTTTCGCTAGTAGCCTTGAAATGATAAAAATAATGGCCGCTATCTTCAAAGTATTTTGAAAAACAATAACCGTTTTTTGTTATCATCATTTCATGCTCTTCATAAGCAACATCGCCATCTTTTTTCAAACAAAAAAACATGGTTAAATTTTGGTCAGAGCCATTAGCTTTAACCAAAAAATTAACCATTGTTCCTTTCTTTACAACACCCTTTGGTGCTTTATTTTGCAAGGGGTCAAAGGAAAAATTCATATTCATTTACTTAACCCCCTTTGCTAAATTATTCTTCGTTTTTTGTTAAGTTCCATATATTTTTTGCATATTCTTCAATTGCTCTATCAGATGAGAAGTAACCCATTTGAGAGATTGAATGAAGAGATTTTTTGTTCCAGCCGAGTTTGTCGGCATATGCTTTATCCATTGCGTAGTGGCAATCAATATATGCATCAAAATCTGCAAGACACATATATGAATCTTTGTAGTCACTATGTCCCAAAAGATAATCAACAATATCGCTGAAAGTTTCGTTTCCAACACCGCTATTAAGTTTGTCAACAACACTTCTAACTCTTTCGCTGCTGATATAGTAATCCATTGGATTATAACCACGATTTTTGATTTTTTCAACATCGTCAGTGGTAAGTCCAAATTCAAACATGTTTTCGTGACCGCAAGTGTCACAAATTTCAATATTTGCACCATCAATAGTGCAAAGCATTAATGCTCCATTGATAACAGCTTTCATGTTTCCTGTTCCAGAAGCTTCACGACCTGCAAGCGAAATTTGTTCACTAACTTCAGTTGCTGGCATCAAAAGTTCGGATGTTGTGATGTTATAGTTTTCAACAAAAACAACTTTTATTTTGCTTGAAAGCACTGGATCTCTATCAATTTCAACAGCGAGTTCATTGATAAGTTTGATGATTCGCTTTGCCATTCGATAACCTGCGGCTGCCTTTCCAGCAAAAATGAACACTTGCTTTGTTATTGGTTCATCTGGGTTTTCACGAATTTTGTTTATGAGATAAATGATTCTCATAACATTTAGAAGTTGACGTTTATACTCATGAATACGTTTTACTTGAACATCAAAACGTGCTTCAGGGTCAATTTCAATATGTTGGGTTTCGCTCAAATATTTTGCGAAACGCTTTTTGTTTTCAAATTTGATTTCAGCAAGTTTTTCCAAAACAGTTTCATCGTTTTCATAGCCTGCAAGTTTCTCCAAAAGTTCAGGACGTTCATAATATTCTTCACCAACAAGTTCACGAATAAGTTCATCAAGTTTTGGATTTGACATTGAAAGCCAACGACGATGAGTTATACCATTTGTGATGTTTGTGAATCTGCCTGGGAACATTTCAGCATAATCATGGAAAAGTCTTGTTTTTAAAATATGGCTATGAATTTTTGAAACACCATTAACCTTGTAACTCGCATAAATTGCAAGGTTTGCCATGTAAACATTGTTTCCACAAACAATTGAAAGCTGTTCAATTTTTCTGAAGTCATTTTTGAAAAATTCTTGAAGTTCAATTCTAAATCTACGGTCAAATTCACGAATGATAAGAGCAATACGTGGCATAACTTTTTCAATCATGCTCATACTTTTTACTTCAAGAGCTTCACTTAAGATTGTGTGATTTGTGTAACTAACGGTTTTTCTAACGATTTCCCAAGCTTCATCCCAACCCAAACCATACTTATCCATCAAAAGGCGCATAAGTTCAGGGATGCAAAGAACCGGGTGCGTATCATTGATATGAACTGAAATATATTCAGGAATTTTGCTTGCATCAGTGTGAGTTCCAAAGTAGTCACTAAGAATGTTTTGCATTGCTGCTGACACCAAAAAATATTGTTGAATCAAACGTAAACGTCTGCCATTTTCATTGTTGTCAGATGGATACAAAACCTTATTGATGGCTTCAATTTCGGTTTCGGCACGCATTGCATCGACAAATTCACCTTGATTGAATTTTGCAAGGTCAAAAACATCTTTTGGTCTTGCTTCCCAAAGTCTTAAGGTTGAAATTGTGTCAGAACCATATGCTCCAATAAGCATATCATAAGGCATTGCTTTGATTACGGTTGCGCCATTTATTTCATAGCTTAAACCATACTCGTTGTAATTTTGAGTGATTGTTCCACCAATCAAAACTTCGTTTGCGAGGTCTTCACGTGGGTGAAGCCAAACTGAACCAGTATCTAGCCAGTCATCGGGAGTTTCAATTTGTTTACCATCAACTATTTTTTGATTAAACAAACCATACTCATATTTGATTGAGTGACCAAAAGCTGGATAACCCAAACGAGCAAGCGAATCAAGATAACAAGCGGCAAGTCTACCAAGACCACCATTGCCAAGACCTGCATCTTTCTCTTGTTTGTAAACAAGGTCAAGAGATTTTCCATTTTTTGACAAAAGCTTACGAAAAATACCTTCAAGCTCCAAATTCCAAAGATTGTTTTGAAGGCTTTTTCCAATCAAAAACTCAATTGACATATAATGTACGGTTTTTTTGTTCTCGTTTTGTTCATTTGTAATTTTGCCGTATCTGTCAAAAAGAAATTTGTTTGTAATTAAAGCAAGTGCGTAGTAAAGTTGCTTTTCACTTGCTGTCGCAACAGTTTTGTTATATCTGGTGCGAAGAACTTTTTCAAGTTTTTGTTCAGCAAGTGATGCTTGTGGTTTTTCTAGCATAATAACTCCTATTATAATTCATTATATGTATCGATGTATTTCTTAGCTGTCTTTTTCCAACTAAAGTCAGTATTCATAACAGTTACAACTTTTTGTTTCCAGTTTTCTTTGTCTTGATAATCTTTAACCGCTCTGCGAACAGAATATTCAAAATCACCAACAGTTGCGTTTGCAAATGTGTAACCATTTCCACCGCCAAGGCAACCAAAGTCACGAATTGTGTCTTTAAGTCCACCTGTTTCACGAACAATTGGAACAACACCATAACGACTTGCTACAATTTGAGAAATTCCGCATGGTTCGGTGAGTGATGGCATGAGATAAATGTCAGCACCAGAATAAATCTTTTTTCCGATTTCTAAACTAAAACCAATTGAAACATGAACTTTGCCTGGGTATTTGTTGTTGAGATATCTGAAGAAGTCTTCATATTCTCTCTCACCTGAACCAACACCAACAAGTTGAACTCCAAGATCAGCAATAAGTCTTTCAATGGTGCACTTGATCATGTCAAAACCTTTGTAAACATTCATTCTTGAAACAAATGCAAGAATTGGTGCATCAGGTTTAACTTCAAGACCAAATTCCTTTTGCAAAAGCTCTTTGTTTTTAGCTTTGCCTTCAAGGTGTTCTGCATCAAAGTTTGTGTAGATAATTTTGTCGGTCTTTGGATTATAAAAATCATAATCAAGACCATTTAAGATACCTTTGAGTTTGTAAGAATTTTCTTTAACAATTTCCCAAAGTCCGCCGCTATGTTCAGGGGTTTTGATTTCTTCAGCATAGGTTGGACTTACGGTTGTGATTTTGTCAGCGGTTACAATTGCACCTTTCAAGATGTTAACATCACCATCATAAGTTAAAATATTTGCATATTTTGGATCAATACCAAGAACATCGGTCAAAATTTGACTTCCAAATCTGCCTTGATACAAAATGTTATGAATGGTTAAAACTGTTCTTATTTTATCATATCTCCAATCCCATGAAGAAGTTTTGAGATATGTTGGAACAAGTGCTGATTGCCAATCATTTACATGAATAATATCTGGAAAATAATCAATCGTTGGCAAAATTTCAAGCACACTTCTTGAGAAAAATGCAAATCTTTCGCCGTCATCAAGATAACCATATTCCCCGCCGTCACGTTTGAAATATTTTTCATTATCAATGAAATAATATTTGATACCTTCATAATCATATTCAAACACACCACAATATTCCTTTCTCCATGAAAGTGTAACATAGATGTGCCCGATATACTTGAAGTCTTTTCTAAAACAATAAGGAATGTTTGAGTAGAGTGGAATAATTGTTCGAATTTCAATTGATGGATCTTCTCTTTTTATTTCCTTTGGAAGACTTCCGCAAACATCAGCTAGACCACCTGTTGCACAAAATGGTTGAGCTTCTGATGCAACAAAAAGCACCCTTTTTGAAATTTTTACTTCATTTTTTGTTTCTTGGTTTGCCACTTGCATTTCCCCCTTAATCACAACTTCTTGCTTGGTTTTAACGCTTAATTCTTGTGTTTCTTTAACCACAACTTCTTGTTTTTTCTGCGGCTTGAGTTCATTCTTTTTAATTGTTTTTAGTTCATTTTTTTCAACTGTTTTGAGTTCGTTTGTTGGTTTTACTGCTAGCTCTTTTGATTTTTTTGAAGAAGTAGAAGTTTTTGCTTTTGTTGTGGTTTTTGCTTTTGTTTCTACTTTCTTTTTTGTTGCAGTTTTTGCTTTTGAAACTGTTTTTGTTTTTGAGTTTGAAGCAATTTCTTTTTCTTTTTTTGATTCAGCAGTTTTTGCTGAAGTTTTTTTTGTTTCTTTTTTGTCCATATTTTCTCCGATTATAGATAGATTAGTTGTTTTCAACTTTTCTAGGTCTGCCCCTCCCTCTTTTTATTTTTGCTGGTGCATTTGGGTCAACAGGTTTTCTAGGTCTGCCACGTCCACGAATTATTTTTGCTGGTGCATTTGGGTCAACAGGCTTTCTTGGTCTTCCACGTCCACGAATTATTTTTGCTGGTGCGTTTGGATCAACCGGCTTTCTTGGTCTTCCACGTCCACGAATTATTTTTGCTGGTGCGTTTGGATCAACTGGTTTTCTTGGTCTTCCACGTCCACGTTTTTCATTTTTTGTAGGTTCATCTTTTGATTCAATTGATGATTCAAAAGGAACGGTTTTTGTTTCAAAAGTTTTTTCAATATTAAATACTCTTGTTTTCAAATCTTCTGCTTCATTTGTTTTTTCTTCAGCAGAAGTTTCAACAGGTTTTTCTTCTTTATTTTTTGAAGTTTCATTTACATCATCATAAGGTTCAGCCTTGAATGCTTCCTTGAGTTCAATGATTTTTGAAACAATGTTTTTTGCTTCAACAGTGGTTGTGTGTTTGTTTTTCAAAGTACGTTCTTCACTGTCAACAAGTTCTTCAAACATTGATTTTATTTTAACTTCATAATCTCTTTTTTTAAGATATATTGCTGAGTTTGGTTCAAGGTCAAGAACAATTGAATAATCAAGCCCATTGATTGAATATTTTTCACTTTCATAAGACTTGATATCTTCAAGGTTTCCGCCATATTTTTTGCTGCTAGATTTTAACACCTCAACGTATTCACCTGGTTCAACTCCAACTCTATAATTTTGTCTTAAAACTGGAGAAAAGTTGCAAATGCAAACAACTGTTTCACCGGCTTTATTTTTACGTTCAAAAGCAATAACGTTGTTATCTCTATCATCTGCGGTGAGCCATTTGAAACCTTCCCATGAGTAGTCGATTTCAAAGAGTTCGCTAGAGTTTAAGTAGAAGTGGTTAAGATCTTTTACAAAGTCACGCATTTGTTTATGTTTTTCATAATCCAAAAGGTTAAACTCAAGACCAATTGAATTGTTCCATTCATTAAACTGACCAAATTCAGTGCCCATGAACATAAGTTTTTTGCCTGGGTGTGCATACATATACATCAAGAATGTGCGCATCAAATTGAATTTATCATCATAAGCTCCCCACATTTTGTTTAAAAGTGAACGCTTTCCATAAACAACTTCGTCATGCGAAATTGGTAAAATGAAGTTTTCAGAGAATGCATAGAACATTGAAAATGTAAGTTTGTCGTGACAACCTTTTCTAAAATATGCGTCGGTTGCAACATATTCCAAAGTGTCGTTCATCCAACCAATATTCCACTTATAGTTAAATCCAAGACCCCCGATATAAGCAGGCTTTGTTACCATTGGCCAAGCAGTTGATTCTTCTGCAATCATCATTGCATAAGGATATTCAGTTAAAACAACACTGTTGAGTTTTTGAAGGAATGCAATAGCTTCCAAGTTTTTGTTTTCACCATTTACATTTGGAACCCATTCACCTGGTTTTTTGTCATAGTCAAGGTAAAGCATTGAAGCAACGGCATCAACTCTAATTCCATCAATATGATACTTATCAATAAAGAATGTTGCTGATGAAATCAAAAATGATTGAACTTCAGTTCTGCCATAGTCAAAGCGACGAGTTCCCCATTCAGCAAATTCAATTCTATCCCAACCTTGGTTTTCATAGCAGTAACTTCCGTCCCATTCAACAAGACCATGTTCGTCTTTTGGAAAGTGTGCTGGAACCCAGTCCAAAATCACACCAATACCTTCTTCATGGCATTTGTTTACAAAATATCTGAAATCTTCAGGAGTTCCAAATCTGCTTGTAACTGAAAAATAACCTGTTGGCTGATAGCCCCAAGAGCCATCATATGGATACTCTGTAAGAGGCATCGCTTCAATGTAATTGTAACCCATTTCTTTAACATAAGGAACAAGCTCGTCAGCAAGCATACGATATGTGTAATAGCTGCCGTCTGGTTGTTTTTTCCAAGAACTGAAGTTGACTTCATAAATATTCATTGGTTTTTCATAATGATTTTCAGTTGCCTTGTTTTCATAGTATTTTTTGTCAGTCCAATCATAAGGTTTCAAATCATAAACCTTTGAAGCAGTTGCACCATTTGTTTCACTATGAAAAGCATATGGGTCAGCTTTCCAGATATTTCTATTATCAGCCGTTGTTATAAAATACTTGTAGTTTTGATACTGTTCAACTTTTTCAACATAAACTTCCCAAATTGAACTGTTTTCAATTTTTTTGAGTTTATGAGTTTCAGCATTCCAGCCGTTGAAGTCACCAACAACTGAAATTGCTTTTGCAGTTGGAGCCCAGCATCTAAACCATGCCCCGCCATTTTGATCTGGATGGCAACCCAAAAGGTTGTAAGCATGATAATATGTGCCTTGATGAAATAAATAAACTTCTTTTGATTTTTCCATATTTTCTACCTATTTTTATTTTTTAATAATTGCTTTAAATATTCATTATATTTGTTGCTAGCATATTTTGGTGGAAGTTTATACTCCCAATTTCCGTGATCAGTTCCCGGAGTGTTTATTCGTGCTTCACTACCTTGACAGAGAATGTCTTGCATTGTAAGCACGCAAACATTTGAGTTTGTTGAAATCAAATTTTCAATTGCCATTTTTGTTACAACTTCGTTTGGAGCGTCTAGTGGCAAATTGAGATATTTGCAAAATCTTTGTTTGAGTTTTTTATCTCTCAAAAATCCCATGAATGTGTCGTTGTCATGAGTTCCAAGATATGCAACTGTATTTTTGTCATATTCATGTGGGAGATGAAGATTTTTTGAATCGCCATCAAAAGCAAATTGCATAACTTTCATTCCAGCAAGTCCTGTTTGTTTTCGAAGTGCTCTAACATCGTCTGAAATATCACCCAAATCTTCCAAAATCAAATTGTTAATATGATTTTTTTTGAACTCTTCAAAAATTTCAATTCCTGGACCTTTTACCCATTTTCCATTTTCAACGGTTTTTTCACCATAAGGAACTTTGAAGTAAGATTCAAAACCACGGAAGTGATCAATTCGAACATAGTCATAAATTTTTGACAAGTGTTTGAGTCTTTGAACCCACCATGAATAGTGGTCAGTTTTCATATAATCATAATCATAAAGAGGATTGTTCCAAATTTGACCTTCAGGGTTGAAGTAATCACCCGGAACCCCTGAAACATAACTTGGCATATTTGTTGCTGGATTAATTAAAAAATTCTTTGAACTTGCATACATGTCAGCTGAATCCATTGAACAATAAATTGGAACATCTCCAATAATTTTTATGCCCTTTTGATTTGCATATTTTTTAAGATCATGCCATTGCTTGTAAAACAAATATTGAAGGAAAATGTAATAAACAATTTCTTCACTATGAGTTTTTATGAATGTTATGGTTTGCTGTGAGTCTATATCACGATATTCTTTTGGAAATTCAAGATATGGAACTTTGAGTTCATCTTTTAAAACCATAAACACAGCGTAATCATAAATCCAATACTCATTGTCTGCAATAAACTTGTCAATATTTGTGAGATAATAAAGTTTATCAAAAACATAACGGAGAGCATCATTTTTACGATTTCTGTATTCATTAAAAGAAAGATTTGAGTTGAGTTTGAAAAATTCAAGTTCTTCCTCATTCAAAATCTTTTCCATATCAATATAAAGTGGTTCGCCAGCAAAAGCAGACACACTGCTATAAGGTGAGCCAACTGAGTCCACAATGCCCAGCGGAAGAATTTGCCAATATTTCATGCCAAGTTCTGCCAAATAATCTACAAATTCATAAGCTTCCTTTGAAAAGCAACCAAAACCATATTTGTTTGGAAGTGATGAAACTGGAAGCAAAATACCACAACCTCTTTCCATAATTACCTTTATGTATTATTACTATTTTACCTTTTTTATTTTACATTATTTTATATTTTAAGTCCAATAAAATAAATCTTTTTTTTAAATTTTTCGTTATTTTTCACGAAAATAAATTTATTTTTTAAAACAGTTTAAATTTGCTTGACAAAAAAAAGATAAAATTTAAGTAAAAATAACAAAAAATAATATTTAATTATATGTCTTTTTGTTTTAAAAAATTAAATAAATCACAAAAAAAATTCCTATAAATATAGGAATTTTCAGGTTTTATATTAAGTTTTGGTTTAAACAATGATATTTAAAATCTTTTTTGGAACATAAATAACCTTCTTTATGTCACCAGTGATGTTTTTTGAAATTTCTGGGTTTTCTTTTGCAGTTTCAACAATTTGATCTTGAGTTGCATCTGTTGAAACTTTAACAACACCACGAACACGTCCATTAACTTGAACTGGAATTTCCATTTCACTTAAAACAAGTTTTGATTCATCAAGAATTGGCCAAGATGTTTTTTCATAATCACCAAAACCGAGCTTTTCAAAAAGTTCGTTTGCAAGATGTGGAGCAAATGGACTAACAAGCAAAATCAAATCTTTGTAATCATCACGACCAAGTTTTTTTGCATTGTAGATTTCGTTAACCAAAATCATGATTGCAGAAACAGCTGTGTTAAATTTTGTGCTATCAATATCAGCGGTAACTTTTTTGATTGCTGTGTGAAGTGCAAATGAAACTTCTTTTTCACGTGCGTTTTCCGTCATCAATTCTTGCAAATTCCAAATACGAGTCAAGAATTTAAGGCACGCCTTCATACCTTCTTCACTCCAACTAACTTTTTCAGAGTATTCACCAATAAATGACATCCAAACTCTAAGTGCATCAGCACCGTATCTGTCAACCATGATTCGTGGGTCAACACCATTTCCAGCACTCTTACTCATTTTTTTGCCATCGCTTCCCAAAATCAAACCTTGAGAAATACGTTTTTTGAATGGCTCATCAACAGGAACAAGTCCAAGATCATAAAGAACTTTTACCCAAAATCTTGCGTAAAGAAGATGCCTAGTTGTGTGTTCGTTTCCGCCATTATACAAGCTTACTGGAAGCCAAGCTTTAAGAGCATCCATGCTTGCAAATTCTTTATCATTATGTGGATCACAATATCTCATAAAATACCATGATGATCCAGCCCAACCTGGCATTGTGTCAGTTTCACGTTTTGCTTTTCCGCCACATTTTGGACATGTTGTGTTCACAAATTCAGGAATAACTGAAAGTGGACTTTCACCATCCTTGGTTGGCTCATAACTTGAAACTGGTGGAAGTTTTACAGGAAGATCACTTTCATTAACAGGAACCCAACCACATTTTTCACAATAAATCATTGGAATAGGTTCACCCCAATAACGTTGTCTTGAGAAAATCCAGTCACGCATTTTGAAGTTAAGTTTTTTTCTTGCAACGCCAAGGTTAACAAGTTTTTCCGTGATAGCTTTTTTTGCTTCTTCAACGGTGAGTCCATTAAACTCTCCAGAGTTGATAAGTTTGCAGCCTTTTCCAAGATAATCTTGTTTTTCAAAAGCTTTTTCGCTAACATCTGCCCCATCAATAACTTGAATCATTGGAATGTTAAACTTCTGGGCAAATTCAAAATCTCTTTGGTCATGAGTTGGAACAGCCATAACAGCGCCAGTTCCGTATCCTGCCAAAACAAAGTCACCAATAAACACTTCAACTTCATTTCCATTTGCAGGGTTGATTGCTGTGATACCTTCAAGTTTGACACCTGATTTTGTTTTGTTCATTTCAGTTCTATCAAACTCGCTCTTTTTTGCGGTTTCTTTTCTGTAAGCTTCAACTTCATCCCAGTTTTTGATTTTGTCTTTAAGTTTGTCAACAATTTTATTTTCTGGAGCAAGAACCATAAAGGTTATACCAAAAATTGTTTCAATG
>CAKVMF010000018.1 GCA_934771675.1 uncultured Clostridia bacterium | reverse complement strand
TTGGTGCACTTGGCCATCCTGTTTGTGATATTGATACTGGCACATGTTTGCCAATAAAAAAACAAGGTGGTAGTATTTTTAAGTGTAATATTGTTGGTCGCAGAAAAGGTTCAAAAGGAAATCCAGGGGAATTACGTGGTTTGTTTTTAAGAAATGGAAGCAACCTTGGTTCTCTTGATTCTAACAATAAGTTTGGTGTTTTTGGTGATTTCAATAATTCTTGCACTGGTATTTTTGATGGAGATGTTGTTGAAGTTGCGGGAAGAAATGAAATCAGAAGTGGAAAGGCTCAAATTAGATGTACAATTGATGGAACAACCCCAAAATATTATGATATAGAAATTGTAAAGACATATTTCCAAACCAAAAAAGATAACAAGAGTATGTTTATTCGTGTTACAGATAAAGAGCTTATTTCGAAAACAGGTGGAATAGTTCAGGGGATGAGCGGAAGTCCAATTATTCAAAATGGAAAACTCGTTGGTGCAGTTACTCACGTTTTTGTTTCAGATTCAACAAAAGGTTATGGCGTTTATGCTGATTGGATGATTGATAATTAGACATTTTTAATAATTTTAAACGAAAATGACAGAAAATTTTACACAAAATTAAAAAACTATTCAAAACTATTCAAAATTGTTTGTATTTTTACATAATATGTGATATGATTGTGCCATGGATTGTATAAATGATTATTTAAACATGGCATCATCATACAAATATCATTATATTAAAAATAATGACACAATCAAAAATGGTGATCCATCAACAGAAAGTTTGTTTGTTAATATTTATCATGATGTTGACATAATTTTGAATGCTCTCAGCATTTCACCAAGCAAGTATGGTTACAAATATTGGAAAGATGCAATTTTCTTGTATATTTCAAGCGGAAAGTATCAATTTAGTATTTGCAATCAGATTTATCCTGCAATTGCAAAAAAATACAACAAAACTGCTATTTCAGTTGAAAGAGCAATGCGTTTGTGTTTCGAAAATGCAATGTATGACACAGAAAAGAAAGGTGACAACTTTATTTATAATTACATGAAAAACTATTTGTTGTTTCCACATAACAGTGAACTTTTGATAAGAATAACCGAGCTTATTGTTTCAAGAGATTTTCAATTGAAAAAATCTTACACAATTTAGGTGTTTTGAAAAAAGTTTAAGCATACAATGTAGTGTGAAAAAATTTGAAATTTTGCCTACAGATATTGGTTTCTATTTTAAAAAAAATAGACGGTTTTTCTTTGTTTTTTTAATTTGTTTTTTGGTGGGGCAAGTTTTAGGAATTATTTTTGTTTGCTCAAGTGATTCATACTTAAATTTGATTTCATCATCAAACAAGATTTTGACATCTTATGTAAATGGTTCGGCAAGTTATGGTGGATTGTTCTGGTCAAAACTTATCTCATTTTTAATTCCATTAATTTTGATTTTTATTTTGAATTTAAACTTTTACGTTGGTTTGTTTTCAAATGTTTTTATCATTTATCAATCAGCACTATTTTTGATGAGTAATGCTTGTGTGATTTCGCTTTATGGTTTTGGTGGAGTGCTTTCAACAATCTTTATTTCACTTCCAATAAATTTGATATATTTTGCAGCACTATCTTTGTTTGTGGTGGCTTGCGGGTGGCGAAGTTTTAATGCTCAAAAATGTAAGCAATTTAGTTTTGGATTTGGTGAATCTGAATTTATTTTGCCAGTAGTTATTAGTATTGTTATTGTTGTTTTGCTTACTATTTTTGCGGTGCTAATTTATCCATTATTTTTTAAAAATATATGTTATATTGTAATTTAGAACAAAAATATACATATTTTGACAATCTTTGGCAAATAATAGGTTTAAAAGGAGTTAGCTTATGAAAAAACCTATTATTTTTTTATTCTTAATATTATTCACATTTATGTTCATTGTTCCAGCAAATTATTGTGGAATAACAAGAGCTGCAAATGTTGCTGATGAAATTTCAAAATCTGAAATCACATCAAAATCGGCATTGCTTTTAGATTACAATTCAGGAACTGTTATTTTTGAAAAGGATGCAGACAAAAGACTTCCGATTGCATCTATGACAAAATTGGCTTCACTTTCAATTATTTTTGATGCAATTTCAAAAGGATTAGTTAAAGAAAATGATATTGTTGTTGTTTCTGAAGAGGCAGCGTCAGTTGGTGGCTCATCTGCGTTTTTGGATGCGGGTTCAAGTTACAAACTTACAGATTTGATTAAAACTGTTGTTGTTGCTTCAGCAAATGACAGCACCGTTGCACTTGCGGAACATGTTGCAGGAAGTGAAGATATGTTTGTTTCAAAAATGAACAGACTTGCAGCAAACTTAAATTTAAACAACACTCATTTTGCAAATTGCACAGGACTTCCAACTAGCAATCATTATTCTTCAGCAAAAGATATGGCTCAAATTTATAGAACTGTTTGCAACAATCCAATTTACATAAAATATTCAAAAATCTGGATGGATGATTTTATTCATCCAAGTGGACGAAAAACTGGGCTTGTCAACACCAATAGATTGGTAAAAACTTATGAAGGTGTTGAAGGTGGAAAAACTGGATATACAGATCTTGCAAAATATTGCTTAACTGCATCAGCAAAACGTGGGAATCTTAGGTTAATTGGGGTTGTTATTGGTGCAAATGACAGCAAAGTCAGATTTTCGGAAATGTCAAAATTGTTCAACTATGGTTTTTCAAATTACACAAACAAGCTTGTTGTAAATTCCGAACTTCCACTTTCTAAAGTTTTGATGAAGCATTCAAAAAATGAAATTGATGTTTATCCTGAAAGAGATTCATTTATGTTTATGCAAAAGGGTGATGCAAGAACTTTTAGAGCAGAATTGCAACTTGCAGAAAATTTAAAAGCACCAAAAGCGGCTGGTGAAAAAGTTGGACGTGTTTATGTTTTTGATCAAAACAATATAGTTGTTGATGAATTTGATGCAATAATCAAAAAGGATGCTCAAGAAGAAAAATTTATTGATCAGTTTAAAAAATTGATTAACGTATGGTAAGATAATTTTAAATCCAACAAATATAACAAAAAAATCAGCAATGCTGGTTTTTTTGTGTGTGTGTAATAATTGATAAATTGACTTAAAGTATTATTTTTGATATAATGACAGTATAGTTTTGGGAGAAATATATGTTATATCCAGAATACTTAAACTATTCGTTTGTTGAAATTTTGATTAGTTTGTTGGCACTTGTTATGGCGCTGTTTGTTGCTATGCCTTTTCATGAATTTGCACATGCCTTTGCTGCAAAAAGGGAAGGTGATTACACAGCCGTTGCAATGAAGCGTTACACGTTGGCACCACTTGCTCATTTTGATTGGAAAGGATTTGTTTTTTTGATTTTGTTTAGATTTGGTTGGGCAAAGCCAGTTCCTGTTGATGAGCGAAACTACAAACGTGGAAATAAAAGTAAGTTTTTAGTTGCTATTGCTGGGATTGTTATGAATCTCATTTTGGGCATTGTATTTTTGTTTATCTACATGTGCATATTAAAAATTGCCCCAACTTTTTTTGAGTCTTGTTTTTATGGAAAATTGCTTTATCAATTTTTGGTAATATCTGTTTCTTTAAACTTTATGTTGGCATTTTTCAATATTTTGCCGATATATCCGCTTGATGGATATAGGATTATTGAGAGTTTTTCAAAACATGAAACTCCATTTTTGAGTTTTTGTAAAAAGTATTCATTAATAATTTATTTGATTTTTGTTTGTTCTGGATTATACTATATTTATTATAGTTACACGGCAGAACTTTTAATTGGTGGGCTTGTTAAACTATTTGGATTAATTTTGGGACTATAAACATGGATGAAATTTTAAATCAAAACACAGCAGAAAAGGATGAAGAAAACATTGCGGTTCAAGTTGAACAAAAACAAGAGCCTGTTTTTGACGTGACAAAATTAGATAAAAAGTCACTTGAAATTTTGGAAGAAACTGAAGAAGATGATTATAAATTTAAACTTAATCAGTTTGAAGGCCCACTCGACTTACTTTTGCATTTGATAAAGATCACCAAAATTGATATCTGTGATATATTCTTGTCAGATATAACAGAGCAGTATCTTCAAATTATGAAAGATATTGATACTGTTGATGTTGAAAAGGCTAGTGAGTTTATAGATATGTCGGCAACATTGCTTGAAATTAAATCAAAACATTTGCTTCCAAAACCGGAAGAAGAAGTTGATGAAGAAGACCCAGAGCAGCGTTTGATTCGACAAATTGAAGAATATAAGTTGTTTAAAGAGCAAAGTGAAAAACTTGGAGCAATTGAAGATATTGCAAAATTTTACAAAGCTCCGGATAATAGTGTTGGTGAGTTTAAATATGAACTTCCTGACAAATTGTCAGTTGATTCATTGATTAGAGCATTTTCAGACCTCATGCAAAAAATGGTTGTTAAGGCTGAAGTGATTCAAGAGAAAAAAATTGTTAAAGATAGATTTACGGTAGCTCAAAAAATTTCACAAATAAAAGATATGCTTCTTGTGAAAAAAGAGTTCAAATTTAAAGATATGTTTGAAGATAGTTATTCAAAAAGCGAAATCATCAATACGTTTTTAGCACTCTTGGAACTTTTGAAAAGACAATATATAACAGTCACACAAAATGGCTTGTTTGATGAAATTGATATTGTTCGAAATGATGATATAAATTCAAGGCTTACTGAAGAGAATATTTCAGTGGACTACGATGGAGAAGATAATGGATAATTTAGAGAATGTTATTGAAAGTGTTTTGTTTGTTGCTGGCGAGCCTGTTCCAATTTCTGATTTATGTTTTAAGTTTAATGTTAAGCAAAAAGAAATTGAAACAGCTGCAAAAAAGTTGCAAGAAAAATACAATGAAAAAAGCGGTATTAAATTATTATGTTTTAATAACAAATTGCAGTTTGCTTCAAATCCAAATTATGTTGATTATGTAACATTGATTTTAAACCCAATAAGACAAAGAAACTTAACAAAAGCAACACTTGAAACCATTGCAATTGTTGCATATAAACAACCAATAACCAGAATGGAAATTGAAGAAGTTCGTGGAGTTAATTCAGACTATGCTATCAATATTTTGCTTGAACATAAACTCATTGAAATTGTTGGAAGAAAAGATACTGTTGGAAAGCCTGCACTGTTTGGGACAACTGACGAGTTCTTAAAACGATTTGATATTTCAAGCATCAATGATCTGCCAGATTATGATGAGCTTCTTGAAAAAGTCCAAAAGTTGAAAGAAAATTATTCAGATAGTCTGTTTAATCGCTTTGAGCCAACACTTCCAAAAGAAGAAGATGTCGACAAAAAGCTTGAAGAACTTTCAAAAACAGAAGCCCCAAAATCTGATAAAGAATTATAAATATTTAAAAGAATTTAGCACAAACTATAAGTATGAAAAGCATGCTTATAGTTTTTTTTATACTTCTTTTAATTATTTTGCTTTTAATTTTTCCGTTCAAAACCAGAATTATGTGCCATGTAAATTTGCTTGAGATGAAAGGTTTTTATAGCGTGAAAGTTTGGAAAATTAAATTTTTATGCGGAAAGATATATATAAGTAATTCTGGTGAACTTGAAGTTGAAAATCAGGCTAATATGATTGGTGAAGAGTATAATAAAAGTTTTGCAAAGCAATTGGCAAAACAGATTTTAACTAGATTAAACGTAAAAAAAATGGAATTGTTTTTTACGGGTGGATTTTCAAATAATTCTTTTTCTTCTGCAATTTTGTGTGGAACAATGTCGTCATTTATTCAAACTGGTTATAGTCTACTATCTCAAAAATATAATAATGTTAAACTATATGAAGATATTTATCCAACGTTCAACCACGACAATTTAGAATTAACATTTGATATAGTTTTAAGCATAAGCATATTAAAAATATTGATTTCTGTTTTTAAAGCAAACAGATTAAAGGAGATTCAAAATGAAAGATGATTTTTCAAATAACAGAATAGAAGAGGTTATGTCAACGGCAATGAAAAATATTAGGTCACTTGTTGATGTTGATGTTGTTGTTGGTGATCCAATTGCATCAAGTTCAGGGCTCACAATTATTCCACTTACAAAAGTTACAATGGGATTCGTTTCAGGTGGCGGAGAATATTACTCTGAAATGAAGGATAACAAAAAAAATACAGAGTATCCATTTTCTGGTGGATCAGGCGCGGGGATGAGTTTGCAGCCAATTGGATTTCTTGTTATTGATGGAAAAATTGTTTCTGTAATCAAAATTGAAGCAAAAACAGCCATAGAAAAACTTATTGAGGTTGTTCCAGAAGTTGCAAAATTCATATCTAAAAATTTTTCAAAGAAGAATTAAAAAATGAATAAATTTTGTAAACTAACATTAATTTTCATTCAAATTGCACTTATTTTGCAGTTTTTTATATTTTCACCAATATCAATTTGTTATGCAAAAAACGAAAAAGTTGATGCTGAATCAATGATAACTATTGAAAGAACAAGTGGAAGAGTTTTGTTTTCAAAAGATGAACATAAAAGACTTCCAATGGCGAGCACAACAAAAATTTTAACAGCAATTGTTGCTATAGAAAACATAAAAGATTTAGATGAAAAACATCAAATTTCAAAATCGGCTTGTGGCATTGAAGGATCTAGTATATATCTAAAGCAGGGAGAACATTTATCAGTTCGTGAACTTTTGTATGGATTGATGCTTAGATCTGGAAATGATTCCGCTGTTGCAATTGCTGAAATTGTTTCAGGCAGCGTTGAAAAGTTTGTTGAAAAAATGAATTCTTATGCAAATAAACTTGGACTTAAAGATACACATATTGTTACTGTCAATGGTCTTCATAATGATAATCATTATACATCTGCATATGACCTTGCAAAAATAACTGCTTATGCGCTTTCAAATGAAACTTTTGCTGAAATAGTTTCTACAAAAAAGACAAAGATATCAAATGAATACTCAAAATATAGTGACAAAGTCAGATTGTTAAAAAATAAAAATAAATTGCTGTCAATGGTTGAAGGTGCTGATGGGGTAAAGACTGGTTATACAAAAAAGGCTGGCAAATGTTTTGTTGGTAGTGCAACTCGTGATGGTATGCAAATTATTGTTG
This sequence comes from uncultured Clostridia bacterium, assembly GCA_934771675.1. Lineage (GTDB taxonomy): Bacteria > Bacillota > Clostridia > Christensenellales > UBA1242 > RGIG1681. The sequence continues at coordinate 4,056 of CAKVMF010000018.1, read as the reverse complement.
TTGTTTTAAATTCAAGAACAATGTTTGAAGGAGCTGCCGAATATATTGAAAAAGCTTTTTTGAATTACAAAATGGTAAAATTATTTGATAGTGGAAGATTGTATGATATTGATGTGGAAAATGTAGAAACGCAAAAAATACCAATTTTAATTAAAAAAGACATTGTTTTACCATTAAACAAGGAAGAAATTGCAAATGTTAAAGCAAAAGTAAAGTTAAACGACAATATAACTCCGCCGGTTTCATCAGATGATGTTATTGGAACTATTGATGTATGGGTTAAAAATGACTTGATTTTTTTGCAAAATTTATATACTATTAATATAGATAAGGAAGAATGTTTTGAAGATTATTTGAAAAAGATAATCAATGTGTTCTAGCGTTCTATATTAATATGAGAATTAATAAATATTTAGCAAGTGCTGGGCTTGGCTCAAGAAGAAAATGTGAAGAATTTGTAACAAGTGGAAGAGTTATGATTAATGGCAAGGTTGAAACAAACCTTGCTTTTGACGTGTCTGAAAAAGATGTTGTTAAGGTTGACGGAAGCAAAATTTATTTGCCTGAAAGTTTTACATATCTAATGATGCACAAACCAAAGGGATATCTTACAACCGTTTCTGATGATAGAAATAGAAAAACTGTTATGGAACTTTTGCCTGATGAATTTAAAAATCTTATGCCAATTGGCAGACTTGACTACAACTCTGAAGGGTTGCTTTTGTTCACAAATGATGGGCAAACAGCGCAAAAGGTTATGAAGCCAGACAGAATGGTTGAAAAAACTTATCTTGTTAAAGTTGAGGGTGAAGTTTCTGGTGAAAATATTGAAGAAATGGAAAAAGGTGTTGAGTTAATTAATGGAATGAAGTATAAGCCTTGCCAAATCAAAATTTTAAATATTGCTGACAGAAAAACAAAACTTGAAGTGAAAATTACTGAAGGGAAAAATCGTGAAATTAGAAAGATTTTTGATAAGTTTGGATACAATGTAATTTTCTTAAAAAGAGTTGCAATTGGCAAAATTAAACTTGGTGGACTTACTAGGGGAACTTGCAGATTGCTTCGACCAACTGAACTTATGTATTTAAAATCTTTGTAGGTGAGAAATGAAAGTTTGCGTTATTGGTGGTGGAGCTTCAGGATCAATGTGTGCAACAATGATTGCTCGAAAGGGACATGAAGTAACACTTTTTGAAAAGAATGAAAAGATAGGTAAAAAAATCTATATTACCGGCAAAGGTAGATGCAATGTTACAAATGCAACCACTGGTCAAGATTTTTTGAAAAATGTTGTCGGTGGAAAAAAGTTTGTTATGGGAGCGGTTACTCGATTTGATTCAAACGACACTATAGATTTTTTTGAAAACGTTGGTGTTCCCTTAAAAATTGAACGAGGCAATAGAGTTTTTCCTGTTAGTGATAAATCTAGTGATATAATTAAAGGACTTGAAAAAGCAATGCATTGGGCTGGAGTTAACATTGTTTTGAATACAACAGTTAATAGCATTGTTGTTGAAGAAGAAAAAGTTGTTGGTGTTGTTGCTAATGGAAAGCGCTATGATTTTGATGCTGCTATTGTTGCTACTGGCGGAATAAGTTATCCATCAACTGGCTCAACTGGTGATGGCTACAAGTTTGCAAAAGAGTTAGGACATACTGTTGTTGATCCTGTTCCGGCACTTTGTGCTATCATTTTGAATAGTAATGAACCTGAAAAACTTGAAGGGTTAAGTTTGAAAAATGTTACACTTACTTCAAAGGTTGATGATAAGATAATATATAAAACTGATATAGGTGAAATGCTATTTACAAAAAATGGTGTGTCTGGACCTTTGGTTCTTTCAACTTCTAGTTTTATAAATAGACAAGATTTATCTCACTTAAAATTGTTTATTGATTTTAAACCAGCTATATCAAATGATGCTTTGTTAAACAGAATAGACAAAGATATTGTTGAATTGAAATCAAAACAAGTTTCATCATTTTTAGAAGGTTTTTTGCCAAAGTCTTTGGTTCCAATTTTTGCTAAAAGGTTAGGTGTGAATTTAACCATGAAAGCAAATCAATTAAGTCGAGAAAATCGCAAAAAATGTGCTTTTTTGCTAAAAAACTATGATTTTACTGTGAAAAGTCTGGAAAGTTTTGATACTGCAGTTGTTACAGCTGGTGGTGTTAACTTAAAAGAAATCAATCCAAAATTTATGAGAAGTAAGATTATTTCAGGGCTATATTTTATTGGTGAAGTTTTAGATATTGACGCTCTCACAGGTGGGTTTAACTTGCAACTTGCATTTGCGACGGCGGTTACTTGCTCAAGTGATTTTGCAGATTTAAAAGTTTAAGGAGAAAATTTATGTTGTTTTATATTGGAATTGTTTTGTTGCTTTTGCCTATTTTGTTTTTATATCCAACAAAGGTTTTGCATAAAGAAAGAATGCCAAAAGGAAAGGCGATTGTGACGAGCAATCATTATAGCAATGCAGATTGCTTTATTTACATTTCAAAGTTTAGACGCAAATTTTGGTTTTTAGCGAAAGCCGAGCTTTATAAAAATAAATTTGTCACATGGGTTTTAAAATCTGTTGGAACAATACCTGTTAATCGTGAGCAGGTTTCGCCATCAACTTTCAAAGAAACATTGAATCATTTGAAAAAGAATCAGCAGATTTTCATTTTTCCAGAGGGAACAAGAAACAAAGAAGGTTCTGAGCAGATGCATCAAGTGAAACAAGGAATTGTCACCTTTGCATCAAAGGGTGATGCTGTTATTGTTCCAATGGTGATGTATAGAAAGCCAAAGGTTTTCCATAAAAATTATATTATTGTTGGTGAACCTTTTAAGGTTGAGGGTGAAAATCCAGCAAGACTTTCAAAAGAAGAAATTGCATTAAACATGGAAAAATATACAAGAGTTATGGATGATCTTCGCATTGAACTGGATTCATATGTGGATGCAAAATCAAAAAAAAGAAAAGGTAGGTAAGTATGGATATCAAAATTAACACCACTGACAAACATTTCAAATTTAGAGTTTGCGGAATACTTGAGCATAATGGCAAGTATTTGACTGTTAGAATTCAAGATAATGAGTTTTTGTGTTTGCCTGGTGGACATGTTGAGATTGGAGAGAATACAGATCAGGCAATTTGTAGAGAGATTGAAGAAGAACTTGGGTTTCCTGTAAAAATTAAAAGACTTATGGCTATTGCTCAAAATTTCTTTAAAGCTGAGGATGGTTCTTGGCATGAGTTTTCATATTACTACTTGGTTGAAGCAAAAAATCCTGAAGATGTGAATGAAAATGATTATGTTCGCATTGAAAATGATAAGGGTGAAATGAAAAAATTGGAATTTAAGTGGTTGACGAAATCTGAATTTTCAACTTTGGACTTTAGGCCAGACTTTGTTTCAAAATTGTTGTCGCTTGACAAAACCGTTCATATCATAAATTATGATGCTGATGGTTGTGAAATAAAAGAATTTTAAATAAACTTTGCACTTTACAAAGCTTTAATTTATGCGTATAATACAACAGTACAAATAATGTGGAAGTTTGCAATTTAACTTCCATGAATGCCAAAGTAGCTCAGTTGGCAGAGCAGCAGTTTCGTAAACTGCAGGTTGCGGGTTCGATCCCCGCCTTTGGCTCCATTTAATAAATAAAATTTGAGATGCTATTTTTTGTAAAATATAATTTATTTAACATGGCACTTGAATTTTAAAGAATATATATTGAATTTTTGCACAAAAAATGAATCTTAATTTTGATCCTGATAAAAATGAAGCAGCTTTAAAAGAGCTGCTTTTTATTTGATTCATTATTTTGTTTTTTGTTCAAAAATATTCAATATTGACAATGACCCTGCGGTGTGGTAAAATTTGATTGTGGGGGAGTTGTTATGGAATCAAAAATGCCAAAAGATGCAGAAAATGGCGAATTGGAAAATACAGCAAATGTAGAAAACGCCGATAATGCAGTTAATGAGATTGAAATGGATGAAGAGTTGAAAACATTCATGGAAAGACTTGAAAAAAAAGCTGAAGAAACAAAAG
>CAKVMF010000017.1 GCA_934771675.1 uncultured Clostridia bacterium | reverse complement strand
ACAGACATAAGTGAATTTACTGAAAGTGATTGATCCCCTGTTTGAAGTTTAATCATCTCTTTGAGTTGTTGCTTATCACTGCTTAGCAATTCTTTGTTTTTGAAGATATTACCGAGCGTATCCGCAGAACCTTCAGCTCTCATACGTTGTTGAAGCAAGTTTCTGTTGAAATTAAATACTTTTCTTTCTTCAGGTCCCATGTTGCCAAAGTCTGGCTGAATTGAATCTTCAAGTTTGTCACGAAGAATCTTTGAATAAGGTCTTGTATCCGCACCCTTTCTTGTTTTGCTTCTAATTCTGTCGATTTCATCAATTCTTGCTTTTGCTTTAGCTTTTGCAGAAGCATCACCAACATCAGCATCCTTTTGCTCTGCGGTGAATACCTTGTTTTTAAACTCTTGATAAACATCATTTCTTGCAGCATTGCCAAGTCTATCACGAACAACCCTTCCGTCACCAGTTCTAACAACAAAACTTTCTTCGCTTCCCTCAAGAAGGACTTTTCCGTTTGCATTGATTTCAGCAATACCGTTTTTGTTTCTAATGATACGGTTTGCAACTCTTTTTCTTGAGTAAGCATAGCCGGTTTCAACAACACCCTTATAGCTTTCGTCATTGTTATCACGAGCAGCAATTTCAGCTTTCATTGCATTGATGAGTTTCTTACGTTTAGCGCCATCACCAATACCTGTTCTTACATCAGAAACGGCTTCTTTCCAGTTGTCTTGTGCATATTTTTGTTTTTCAGCATCGGTGAGATCGTCAAAGTTTTTGCCCTCATTCTTTGCATAATATGCTGCAATTGAATTTGCTGCATTGTAGTTCGCAAGTGCAATTCTACCTTGAATTTCAGCATTTGTTTCCTTGCGGTAAAGAACTTCTTTAACTGGTTTGTTGGCTTTTGCTTTAGCATCAATTTCAGCTTTCATTTTAGCTTTAATTGTCTTTTTCTTGTCACCGCTTACACGGTTTGTTGCAGCACGCCAGTTCTTTCTAGCAAATTGTTGTTGTTCAGCTTCGCTGAGATCATCAAATGATTTGCCTGTCTTTTCATTATAAATATTTTTCAATTGTTCTTTTGTTTCTTCATCTTCAAGAACAACGTTTCCACGAATATCAGCATTTCCGTTTTTGTCAGTTGCAACAACTTCACCCTGCAATTCTTCTTGCATTTGGTTTTTAACTTTAGCTTTTGCTTTTTTAGCTCTAGTATTTGATTTTGCATTGCTATAAATAACACTACCATTTTCGTCAACATTGAGCATTCCGCCATAAGCTAAATCTTCTTTGTTTGCTCCAAATACTTTTTGAATAAGGCTGCGTTTAACATCAACGCCATTGTAACCATATTCACCAGCATCGTTTGGATTTGCATTGAATCTTGCATCACGAGCAGCAAGTTGACGTGAAACTGAAGCTTTCAAATCTGCATCAGTATCAATTTGTTTGTCAATAATATCAATATGTTTTTCAGCAAATTTCATCTTGTCAGCAAGTTTAAGCTTTTGATATTCAGATTCTGAAACATTGTTTTCTTTTGCATAAACTTTAGCCAAGTTTGCATTTACTTCAGCATTTGAAACAGCTGTCATAACCTTGATGTTTTCATCACTAGCAAAGCCATTTGAACGAAGTTCTCTTTGTTTCTTTGCTTCTTCTGAAAGACCATTTTTTCTCAAAATGTTGTTTACTCTTGCACTATTATTTTGAACAAAAGCAACTTTTTCAGATTCAGTAAGTGTTTCAAATTCAGTTACGTTTCTGCCTGTTTGCTCTGCCCAGTAAGTCTTCAAGTTTTGAGCAGCTTTTTCATTTCCAAGAATAACCTTTGCATTGATTTCAGCATCGGTATCAGTTCCCTTTTGTCTTGCAATCTTTCTTTCTCTGATTTCACCTTGAAGTTTGTGTTTAGAAATCAAGCCTGAAACAAAGTTTTGATTGTCTTCAAAGAACTTGGTTTTTTCTTGCTGTGAAATGCTGTCAAATTCACTAGCTTCTCTGCCAGCTTCAACAGCCCAACGCATAGCAACAGCATTTTTTGTGCCTTCATATGAAAGGAGAACATCTCTGTTGATTTCGGCATTTGTAAGTTGTTTTCTATCACGAAGATAGGTTTGTTTTGCAACTTCAGTATTGAATCTGTTGCGATCCAATGTGCTGATGCCTTCTTGAACAATTTCTGTTCTATTTTCTTGAATAAATTTGTTGTATTTTGCAGAATTATTAACAATTTTTTGCCAAGCTATATTTCTTTCATTTACATCTTCAATATCACTTGTTCTGTCCCAAATTTCACGAGCTTTTTTATCTACGCCATTGATTTGGCTCAAAATTCTTGCTTCAATTTCAGCATCAGTTTCTTTTCTTGTTGTATTTCTAACTTTTGAAACTTCAATCGCACTCTTGAATTTAGCTTTTTTAGCTTTTTTGTCGGTCAAAACAACGTTGCCATTTTCATCAAACTTAACATTGCCAAACTCGTCACGAGCAGCAAGTTTGTTTTTCTTTGCAATTCTGCCATTGCTGTCAATGGTTACTGAACCATCAGCATTCAAGTATTTTGCTTTAACGTTCATGGTTTTTGCTTTGCCGTTTTCATCAAGAACAACATTTCCATTTGCATCTTTAACGATTGCAACTTGTTTAGCCAAGGCCTTGTTGTCATCTTTGATTTCTTGAGTGATTGTGTTATTAGAAACTTCAAGATGTTTTTGTTTGAGTAAATCTTTTTCAGTATTGTCTTTTTTGATTGCACTGATAAGTTTCTTTCCTTCAGCACTTTCACTCGAAATTTCAGTGAGTGCAACATCCATGCTCTTATCTTCAAGGTTTGCAGTTTGAATAAATGTGTTGATATCGGTGATATCATTGCCATTTCTGTCTTTCAAACCAAGATTTGCAAAGGCTGTTTTTCCTTCTTCAGAATTAATATCTTTGATACCCAAACGATTTGCAACGTAAGATTTGTCAATTTCAAACCTGTCAGATGCATTTAATGAATCTTTAATCTTGTCGAAATTGTCACTAACAAAGGCTTTTGCTTCAACTGAATTTGCATCAAATTTTTCACCTTTGTGAGTCTTTTGATAAAGATCTTTTGCTTTCTTTGCAAAATTTGCATTGCCAAGAGCAGCATCAACTTCACCAACAATAGCAGCGTTTGCGCTGTTTGAATTGCTCTTAATGTAACCATTAATTGCCTTTACTTCATCCTTAGAAACAAGTTTGTCACCAAATTCATCTTTAGCTTCAAGAATCTTGTCATAATTCTTTTCAACAAACTTGATTTTTTCTTCATTTGTAAGAGTATCAAATTCGTCTTTTTTGGTTGTTTTTGCATAGAATGTTTTGATTTTTTCCTGATCAACAACATTTTGGTCAAGCATAGCATCAACTTTAAGTTTGTTTTCTTCAGCACCAAACATCTTGCGTTCAACAATTCTAGCTTGTGCACTTGCAAGATTTCTTCCGCCATCAATTGAAGACTTTAAGTTGTCTATATTGTTTGCAAGCACTGCAGATTGAATTCTATCAATATTTGCAGCAGTTTCATATTCTTTGCCTTCCCCAGCTTTAAGAAGAATTCTTCTTTGAGCAGGTCCAAGATCGTTCCAAGTAACAACATTACCATTTTTGCCACGAACATCATTTGCTTGTAAAAGTTCATTGATAAATGCTTCGTTTTCTTTTGTAATATTGCCTGAATCATCTGGAACTTCATCTTCTTTGAGTCCTGATTCAGCTTCAAATACTTCAATGTCGTGACGAGCAAAGTTTTTCTTAACTTCAGCAATTGCATCGGTGTCACCACCTGCTGTAAGTTCGCTGTAAACCGTGTTAAATTCATCACTTGAAAGGTTTTTAACGATGTTTGCTTTAACGTCGCCTTTTTCAATATTAACCAAATTGTTTTCTTCAAGAACTTGGTCAATAGATTTTCCACTATTTCTTGCATATTCTGCTAGATTTCTAGCATTTTTGAAGTTTGTATCAGCAAGTTTTGTTCCTGTTGAAGCATTTTCAATACGTGCTTTGATGTAAGTTTCATCAATTTCTTTTTGATCTTCAAGAGCAAGTTTTCCACCAAAGTTTTTAGCCAAAAATTCTCTTTGTTCGATTTCGCTTGCACTATCCAAATCAGCACCTTGATATGTTTTTGAATAGAGCATTCTTGCTCTTTCCATAAGTTTTGAATTTTCTCTAACTTTTGCAGCTGTAAGTTCAGTTTTGAGAGTTGCTCCATTTGCAATTCTCTCCATGTTCTTTTGAGAAATAAGTTCATTAACTTCATCAACAAACACTGCTGATTCTGTTTCATCTGCAGACATTTCTTCTTTGAATGTTGCATATTGATCTTCATCAATCTTTCCAGCATTTTTCTGTTTGAATTCTTCGAAGTTTTCAGCATCTTCACTAGCATTTTTGCCAGTTGCAAGATAGAATTGTTCTTCCAAGAATTTTTCTTTGTAATGATTTTCACGAATTTCAGCTTTTTCGTTATCTGTCAAAACATCAACTTTAGAAGCGTATGTTTCAGCGATTTCACTTTGAGCTGCAACTGGATTGTTCTTTTCAATTTCATAACGAACTTGCTCTGCAGAAACACCAGATCTGAGCACATCGTTAACAAGTTTATCTCTTTCAATTTCTTCATTGATATTCTTGTAAGCGGCAGCGAGTCCTGTTCCATTCACACTAGCATTCAACTCATGATAGCTCAATTCACTTGCTTGAGCAACAAGCTTATCTCTAAGGTCAGCATTTTTGTCATTGTTGATATCATCAACTGTGATTTCAACATTGGCTTCATCAATAGCCACACCATTTGCTTTTGCTTCTGCAATTTTTCTCTTTTTGAGTTCTTCAGCAATTCCGCCATCTCTGCCAGCAAGGCTAAGAAGAACTTCATTTTGTTTGTTGCTATCAAGTGATTGATAGCCATTTGTTGCCATATTTTCAATCAACTCATCTTTGTCGGATGAAATGAGTTCTCTGTCAAGAGTTTCAGCAATTTGATTCTTGTTTTTAAGAGTTCCGTTTTCACCAAATGCTTTTTGTTGTTCCTCTTCACTCATTGAACCCATTTTTTGAAGAACTTTTGCATTAATAACAGCACTAGCTTCTTCGTTGCCAGCAAGATTCAAATATCTTGAAATTGTTGCAACATTAACATTTTCATCACCCAAAATTGTGGCTTTTTGAGCAGCAATTGCAATATCTTTTGCAGAATGTCCTTGAGCATACATTGTATCAATTTCTTCAGGACTGAATTTTGATATATACTTGTTGATTGATGCTTCGTCATTAACACCTGCAAATTCTGAAACCATTTTGTCAACAACATCGGCTTTGCCTGAAACATCAGAGTTTGCGAATGCATTGTAAAGTATGGTTTTGTCAGATTCAAGAGCACTATTAACATCTTTAACAGATTGTTCATGAATCTTTTCTTCCATTGCAGCAGTTTTTGGAACAAATTCTTCATAAGAACTGTTTGCAGCTTTTGCATACTCACCCATCATTCCTTGGGATTTCATTGAATAACGAACAAGATTTTTAGCAGCATTGTTTGTTTGTAAGAATTGAGCAACTTCAACTGTGTTTGCTTGATCGTAAGATTTTCCTGTTTGCTGTTTATAAAGCACAGCAAAACGTGCTTGATCTTGACTGTTCATGCGTGAAACAAAGCCTGCTTCAACATTTGCAGCCTGTTCTTTTGTAAGACCAAGTGATGGATCAATTGTTGCAGCTTGTTTAACAAGGTTTGCATAACCTGTTTGATCAGCAGCATTTGAAAGCTCTTCTGCTGTGAAGTTGTTCGCAAGCACTGCAGCTCTTTCATTTGCGTCTTTATATTTTGTTGTTTTGATTTCAAGAGCTTCATCAAATGAAACCTTGCTTAAATCGCCACTTGCTGATTGAACCTTGATAAATCCAAGAAGTGCCTTGTCTTCGTCAGTAAGTTCAGCCACACTGCCCTTTCCAACAAGATCATTAAGTTTGCCTGTATTTTCAAGACTTGCAAGTTCATCATCACTTACCTTTGAAGCAAAGGCAGCATTTTCGATTTTTCCAGCAACAAGTCCATCAGGATTGCTTGCAATAATTTGTTTCAAAGCATTAGCAACAATGTTTCTAATTTCTTCTTCAGTTGCATGATCAACAATCAAGTGATTATCGTTATTTTCGGCCATAATTTTTTCAGAAACTTGAGCTTTTTCAGCATCAGTTGCAATTTGAGCAGCTGAAACTTTAAATGAGCCATCTTCAACATGCGACTTAACAACATCTTTAAGTTCACCCTGAATTTCTTCATCTTTAATTGAGTTAACAATATTTGAACCAGATGCTTTGCTCATGCTTTTTACTGAACTTAAAGCAATTGCGTAAAGTTCAGGATCTTCTTGAATATCTTTGAATGACGCATCTTTTCCGTCTTTTGTTTTAAGGCCTGTTTGTCTAGCAAATTGGGCAAACTCGCTTCTGTCTGAACCAATATGTGCAAGAAGTGCTTCCGCATGCATACCTTCATCAGCAGATGCAATTTCAAGAACTTTAGATTCAAGTTTTGCACTGTTTGAATCGCCATTGAAACTCAACCCTGTAGCAATATTTTGTCCAAATGTTCCACTGATATTTTCCATTGTTCCAGCTTCTTTTGCAGCTTGAACATATTCATCATTTCCGATATCTTGCTTGGTTGCAATATCATTTGTAATTTGTTTTGCAACATCTGCACCAACAGTTTTTGCTTCACCTGCTGGAGTTGGATTTCCTTCTGCATCAGTTCCTGCTTTTTGAGCAACTTTATACTCAATATTTCCGTCAGCACCCATATTTGATGTAACGTCATATTGACTTGCAATTTGTTCTTTTTCAGCATCTGATTTTTTATCAAATTCAGCAAGTTGCTGTTCAGACATAACTGATCTGATTGCAGCTATAATTGCATTGATATCAAGAGCTGCAGCAACTTGCGTTGCCCCACCTGCATGATTTGCAACTGCCTGTGCCATTGTTTTTGCAGCACCAGTATCTGTTTCCGCATTGTTTTTAACAACATTTGCAACAACGGTTGCATCAGCTTCACCTGTTGAATCGTCTTTTGCAATGTCTGAATTTAATGCTTCATCATTAACTTTATCTTCAGCAAGTGCGTCAGATTGCTCTTTTGTAAGGTTTTCAGACTTCATTGCAGCATTATTTAAAGTTTTATTTGCTTCATCGTTTTTAGCTTCTTCATTAGACATTCCAGTTTGTGATTCAGCCTTTTCATTCAAAGCATCTTTTTCACTTTGAATTGCAGCATTTGCATTTTCAGCAGCCGTTTCAACTGCAGCACCCTCTGCTCCAGTTTCTTGTGCATTTTCTGCATTTGCATTTTCTGCATTTGCATTTTCTGCATTTGCTTCTTCATTGTTTCTAGCAGATTTTTTGCCGTCAGAACCAGATCCAGAATCACCTGTATTGTTTTCATGCCCATTTCTTGCTTTATCTTTTGCGGCTTTGAAACCTTTTGTTGCCCAGTCCACAACCGGAGTAGATTTTATTGCATCTTTTACCCCACCAACGGCTTGAACTGCAGACTTTCCTGTAACCGCATCAAGTGTTGAACTTGCAACTTTTTTGGCATCACCTTTGACTTTACTTCCTATTGTGTCAAGGCTTCCATCTTTGCTTCCAGGAGTAACAATACCTTGAATAACTGTTGGCAATTGTTCAATCATTGTGAATGCAACCAACAAGAACAGCAAGTATACATATTGATTGATACCATCAGCACCAAATGGGAAATGTTTAAGGAAGTAACTTCCTGAAGTTGCAATGTCAGCGTCTGTGAATATGTGTGACATTGACTCTACTGGCATCAACAATATAAAGAACACGTTGATACCCAAAATTACACCATAAGTTGACAGAACTTTGTTTGTCAGCGGTGTTATAATTGTTGTTTTAAACCTGTTTTCATCAATAGGCATTGTTGAAGCAACGGCAGGCGCAGCCAAGAAATACAACGTTATTTCATAGAACCTCTTAATTACACCCCAAATTGCAGATCCGAGAACTTTTGTTATAAGCACGCACGAAACGAGAATAACAATATATTGAATTTTTCCAGGTTGGAACAAAGTTTTAAGTCCAATTTCTGAACCAGATTCAAAATAATAGTCAAAAATCAAGCCACTAGCAATTGTTAATGTGTTTGTTTTTTTCGCTCTGTCCAAATATCTTCCTTGGAATGAAAGCTTAAATCTGATTGCTGAAAGTGGCCAGAAGTTTCTATCCCAATGTGTTGAATATGAAAGGCAATCTCTCATTCCACCCAAAACATATGAATCCATGAGTCTACTATAATAACGCCATGCTTCAATATCATTAGAATAAGCATTTTGACTTTGAACATTGTAGTAAGTGTTCCAATCATACAAAACAGATGTTGAAACTTCTGCAATTTTGTTTATATCATATTTTCCGTCGGCATTTTGAACAGATTCACCTTTGTTTTTGTAAACCGTTGCAACATAACGTTTTCCATCATAAAGATCAAGAGACATTTCATTATCTCTCCAAATAAAGCTGTTTGAATCAACCTTGCATTGGAAGAATGTATTTATATCTGTATGATCATTTGCTGGAACTTCAGAAGGACTATTTCTATCTTTGTATGAATATAATTTACCACTGCTTTTAATATAGGCTGTGTAGAAATTGTAAAGGTCAAATGTAAATATTTTTTGAGTGTAAGCTGACATATCAACTTCACCAGCTGGAGTTGTATCTCCAACATTTTTAAATGAACCAGCAATACCAAAAATAAACTCGTTATTTTTGTATGAAACTGATTGCAAATGATTTGAAGTTGTGTTTACTGATGTTGAGAAACGAAGGTTTGCATTAAGAACAACTCTTGCCCCATCTCTAACAGTAACAGGATATGGAGAAGCTGATTGATAAACTGAACAACTAACACCATCAACCGTGTTTGCCTTTGAATATTCAAGACTTGATGGATCAATTGTGTATTTCAAATATTGACCTTCTTCACCTATCAATGTTCTACTAGATGAGTAATAAGCATATGACATTTGATAAAGTTTTGTTGCTGCTTCAATACCAATATTATGTGCAGTCTTTTGCGTGCCTTTTACCACAGCACCTGAACCTGAAATGCTGCAAACAGAGAATGTGTTGTCATTATCACCATTATCAATAAGCGCAAAGTAGTATGCGTAAGTTTCTCCATTTATTTTATATATATAAGTTCTCTTGCCACCACCAACAGCAAATCTTCCTTCATCTTCGCTGTTTTGTTGATCATAAATAGCATCTAATTTTGTGTTTGTAAATCTGAGTTGAACTCTTTTCATCAAATCACTATTAATGCCTTGAACTGTGCTGTCTTTAACAAATTGATATTTGTTCCAAACATCCGAAGTTCCATTGTTAACTTGATGGATTGAATAACCTTCAAAATTCGCATCTTCAATAAAATCCAAATCTTTTGTAACAATGAATGATTTATGGATTAAACCAGATTTTGTTTCTTCGCTTAAAGATTGAATTGTGAACGTTGATCCTGAAAGTGTAACATTAACTGTTGTTCCATCAATATCAACATCATAGATATAAACTCCATCTTTTTTCTCCCCAGAATAAGTAACTTTTTGTCTGGTTTTAGTTACCTCTGTTGTGCTTGTTGAATTGCTATAACTATAGCCATCACCAGTAGGATCTTTTTCAAATCTTTCATACTTCGTTCTATTAACATAGAAGCTGAAGTCTTTTGCACGCGCATCATTATCTGGAAAAGAATAAGCATCTGAATACGTTACGGCATAATTTGATGTTGATGATAATCTTCTCAATGTTTTATCAGCAGAATTAAGATCCATCGTTAAGTCGCCAGTTTCAACACCTCCAACAGACGTCCCATCAAAACTTGAAACTGTAAAACACTTTGTTGAATCATCATAATTAACAGCGTAGCCTGGATTTCCATTATTTGTGTTGTAAATATAATAGTTAATACCATTTTGTTTAAACCTACCTGTATATATTTCACCTTCAATTTTTAATAATTGTTCAAAACCATGAAACATGCTCCATTTTACATATCTATTAAATGTAAAGGTTGTTGGCGTATTATTTTTACTTATGTAAACAAAATCTTTATCATCATAGATATAATCAGAAGTATCAACTGTGTGAGTAAACCTATCACCAGGATAGTTTACAATCTTCTGTGTAAATTCCCCACCAGATGTGATGTTGTAGTAATAGTAATCACTTTCGCTTACAGTTTTTCCACCAATGTTGCTTCCACTAATCATGTATGTTGGAGCACCTGAAGATAATGAGTAATCACCTGTATCAAAAAATCCTTTTGCAAGAACAACACCTTGATATCCTGATGCGAGATAACTTGATTTGAAAATGTAAGTCTTTTTTGTGCTTGGATCGGTAAATTGTTTGTTTGCAACAAGTGGAACATACATTGTTGAAGTTCCGTCTTGAATCTTGAAACAAACAATAAATTTTGAACCATAAAGTTCATTGTTTCTGCCTTTTCTTGCGAAGTATAACTTTGGACCATATTCTGCATCCGAGCAGTAGTCTGAATATTCAACAACAAATGGCATGTAGTCTGCACTTCCACCATTCATATCAGGTAAAGTGATTATCTTTGTTCCTACATATTTTGAATTTACTTGATAATCCCCATTCCACTTAATCATTGATGAAGACATATCCATAACATAAAGCGGAATATTGTTGTTGTTAACAAAGTCAATAACGTCCGCCATAACATTGTATTCAGCTTGGGTTTGAACAAGATTTGTTTGACCGCCATCAAAATAACTTGCAATGGTTTCGTTGTTAACCAACATGCTGGCATTTGAAACACCAATACCCAATGTGTTATTCAAAAAGTTTGCTGGGCTTGTTGAAACAGGCATCAAATATTCACAGCTTTCAAATGTGTCAGTGTAATTTTCATAAAGTGTTGCATATGCCCAAGTGTTATAGCATGCTTCAACAATAGCACTCCCCGGTTCTGCTTTTGGACACGAAACCCCATCAAAATGGCCATTTGAAGTTGGGGAATTATCCATTTTTGATTTCAAAACATTTCTAAGTTCAGCATTTCCAATATCATTGTTTTTTGTCATGATTGGAACTTGAAGAATATTGTTAAGATAAAAGTAAAGGGATTCTTTATTGACTGAACAAGAATTTTCAACCGATGAACTGGTTGCTGCAATGTAGTAATAGGTTTTGCCATCCCTAGGCATTGAAAAACAGTAACCACTAAACTTACCATTTGGCTCAACAATGTTTAATGT
>CAKVMF010000016.1 GCA_934771675.1 uncultured Clostridia bacterium | reverse complement strand
ATATTGATGTCGTGGCCAAGGTAAACAATTAACATTTTATTAAAATCAAGCACTTTTTTGAGCAACTTGTTTGCGTCTTTGTTGGTCAAAACTTCCATTTTAAGTCTTTCAGTGCTTTCAGAGAAGGTTTGCTTTGTGAGCGCAACTTGTTTTGCAGAAAGCAAAGCGTTCTCAAGAACATTGTCATAAGTATTCATAAATTCGGTGATAAACACTCTCTTTTCTGTTTCAAATTCTTCATTTGAAATATCACGATGCTTGATATCTTGGTCAAGCGCTCTGATAAAATTGTATAAATGTTCTTCAGCGTAGTCATAGTCAACAACAAGTTCAAAACAAATGTTTCCGTTGTTTGAGTAATATTTTGTTTTGATTTTTGTGTCAAAGAAATAGTTTTGATTTGCAAGTGAAAGTTTGATATGGTTAATCAAAATTGGTTTAATAATCTCAAAAATATATTTTTCTTTTTCCTTGAAACTTACTGTTGGGAAAACAATTGAAATTCTCGTTTGGTTGAGTCTTTTAACTCTTCCCTTTGCGCAGCCCTCAAAATTGTCAATTTCTGAAACGTATTTGAGTTTTTTGTATTCACATTCACTTTCTTTCATTCTGTCAAAGAAGTATTTTTTGACAAGGTCATAGATATTATCTTGAACAACATCTCCAACAACTGAAATAATTGTGTTTCTTGGAGTAAACACTTTTTCAAGATAATCTTTAGCATCAAGTGATCTAAATCTTGAAACTGTGATGTTTGTTCCAGATTTTGGATTTGCAAGACCAGTTCTGAAATAAAGTGTTGAATTGATAAGTCTATCCATAACATATTGTGGATTTTCAGAAATCAAAGCGACCTGCGAGAGCAACTGCTTGCGAACCTTTTCCCCACTTTCCCATGAAAAAGTTGTGTCAAAAGCAATTTCACTCAAAAGTGCAATGGCATCTTCAATATTCTCTCTTGGAACAACAGCACTGATTGTTATGCTTTCTTTTGAATTATGTGGTGTCAAAATGATACCCTTTGATTTTGCATAACCTAAAAGGCTTTCTTTTGTTGAATGTTGTTTTGTTCCCATAAACATGAGTTTTGTTAAATAATCACTAATTCCACTTTGATAATTTTTTTCAGATTGTGTTCCGCCAGCAATATGCAAAACCACACAAGCAACTTTTTTTTCAGGGCGATTTACACAAACCAGCCTAAGTCCATTTGAAAAAGTGTTTAATGCCATAAATATTCTCCATTTTATGTATTTTAATACATAAACATTATATAACAAAAAAATCCGTTTTGAAAACGGATTTTGTATATTTTTAAAAAAAATATATAATTTTTTGACATTTTAACTAACTGCTGGCATATTTTACACTTTTACTTTTCAACCCCATTCAAGCATATTTCGTTTTGCATAAATTTTTCTCTACACCAGCCCCAAAGTTTGGCTAACTGTTGATGGTTCAAGTCCTTTTTGTTTTGCAAAATCAATAATTTTTTGAAGTGCTTCAACTGTATTTTTTGTTGGATGCATCAAAATCAAATCACCACCATTCATTGAAGATGTAGCTCTTGAAAAAATCAAGTTTGTATCATGATCTCGCCAGTCTATTGTGTCCCTAGTCCACATGATTGTTTTGTAACCCAAATCAAAAGCTGCATCAGTTGTGTTTTTGTTGTAAGACCCACCGGGTGGAGCAAAAAGTTCCATTGAAATATTGGCTTTAAGCTTAACAATATCATGACACATTTTGATTTCTTTGTGATTCTGGTTATAAGACAATTTTCCATGTTCTTTGTGATTATAGCCATGGCTGCCAATTTCATGACCATCATCTTTCATTCTTATCAATATTTCAGGATTTTCTTCAACCCAAGTTCCGCCAACAAAAAATGTTGTTTTGATTGAATTTTGTTTTAAAATATCAAGCATTTGAACAACGTATTCAGTTCCCCAATAAACATTTATCATAAGTGAAATTTTTTTTGAAGATTTGTCGCCGGCATAAATTGTTCCGCGATACTCTCTGTTACCTGCCAAAACCAGCGATTTTTTGTTTGCAAGAACGCCTGAAAAAACAAGAGCAACAAGCATAACAAAAATAACAACATTTGAAACCACGCCAACAAAAACCTTTTCAGAAATTTTTTTCATAATGCTAAAATATATGCTTCAAATTGCTTTAATTTTACAAAATTTGAAATTTTGCACAAAAAAATCCCACGCTTGCCGCATGGGATTGATTGCTATTTATTAGATTAATCCATTTTTTTGATAAGTTTAAGGTCAACTCTGCCTTTTTCATCAACTTTGATAACTTCAACTTCAACTTTATCGCCGATTTTTACAACATCTTCAACTCTTTCAACTCTCTTTGATGAAAGTTTTGAAATGTGAATCATACCGTCGCAGTTTGAAGAAATTTCAACAAATGCACCAAATTGCATAATTCTAACAACAGTTCCGGTGTATCTTTCGCCAATTTCAGGAACAAACACAATATCTTCAATGATTGCTTTTGCTTGGTTGCAATTTTCAAGGTCAACAGCAGAAATCATAACTGTGCCGTCGTCTTCAATATCAATCTTAACACCAGTTTTTTCAATAATCTTATTGATAGTCTTTCCACCTTGTCCAATAACTTCTCCAATTTTGTCTGGAGCAATTTTGAAGGTGATAATTTTTGGAGCATATTGGCTCAAATGATCTCTTGTTTCAGGGATTGTTGCAAGCATCTTGTTCATAATTTCCATTCTGCCTTCATGAGCTTGTGCAAGAGCGGTTGTTAAGATGTTTTCATCAATACCTTTGATTTTGATATCCATTTGAATTGCTGTGATACCATTTTTTGTTCCAGCAACTTTAAAGTCCATATCGCCATAGAAATCTTCAAGACCTTGAATATCTGTCATAACGATAACTTTTCCAGATGCTTCGTCTTTAATAAGACCCATAGCAACGCCAGAAACTGGAGCTTTGATAGGAACGCCAGCATCCATAAGTGAAAGTGTGCTTGCACAAACACTTGCCATTGATGATGAACCATTTGATGACAAAACTTCACTAACCAAACGAAGAGCATATGGAAATTCTTCTTCACTTGGAATAACTGGAAGAAGTGCACGTTCAGCGAGTGCGCCGTGTCCGATTTCTCTTCTGCCAGGACTCTTTAAACTTCTAGCTTCACCAGTTGCATATGGTGGCATGTTGTATTGATGAATATATCTCTTGTAAGCATCTTCTTCATCATCAAGACCTTCAAGGTGTTGAGCTTCAGAAATTGTTGCAAGTGTCAAACAGTTCAAAACTTGTGTTTCACCACGAGTGAACACACCACTTCCATGAACTCTTGGAAGAACACCAACTTCACACCAAATTGGTCTGATTTGTTTTGTTGTTCTGCCATCTGGACGAATGCCACTTTCGATGATATTCTTTCTAACAATTTCCTTTTGCATTTTATATAAAAGTTCATCAATTTCTTGCTCTCTGTCTTCATACTTTTCAGCAAAGTGCTCTCTGCAATCATTCAAAACTGCATCAATACGGTTGTTGAGTGCAACCTTGTCAGCAAGTGGAGCCATTGCCTTTGTTAAGTTTTCAGTAACATATTCACGAACATCTTTTTCCAAATCTTCGCCAACATGGAAAAGAACAACTTCTCTCTTTGGTTTTCCAACTTGTTTTTGGATGTCTTCAATAAATTCAACAATTTGTTTGATGTATTGATGAGCAAACAAAATACCATCTCTCATTTCATCTTCAGAAACTTCTTTTGCCCCTGCTTCAACCATCATGATTGCATCTTTTGTTCCAGCAACGGTAACGTGCATCAAACTCTTTTCACATTCATCTTGTGTTGGGTTGATAACATACTTGCCATCAATGTAGCCAACAACAACCGAACCAGTTGGGCCAGCAAATGGAATATCTGAAACTGAAAGAGCAACAGATGAACCAATCATAGCCAAAATTTCTGGTGGATAATCTGGGTCAACAGAAAGCGCAGTTGCAACAACTGCAACATCATAGTAAAAACCTTTTGGGAAAAGTGGACGAATTGGTCTATCAATAAGTCTTGAAAACAAAATAGCTTGGTCGCTTGCTCTGCCTTCTCTCTTTTTGAATCCACCTGGGAATTTTCCAATTGAATACATCTTTTCTTCAAAATCAACACAAAGTGGGAAAAAGTCAGCGCCTTCCTTTGGTTTATCACTCATTGTTACGTTAACCATAACAACAGTATCCCCGCACTTAACTTGACAAGTTCCATTTGCTTGACCGCAGAACTTTCCTGTTTTAACTTCAATGTCCTTTCCTGCTAGGTTTAATTTAAAATCGTGTTCTTGTTCAAACATATTTTTCTCCTTTTTGCAAACAAAAAATGGAATGGTAAAAAAACCACTCCCTTTTTTGAATTATTTTCTAATATTTAACTTTTCAATCAAAGTTCTGTAAGCTTCAATATCCTTGTTTTTAAGGTATTCAAGCAAACCACGTCTACGACCAACAAGTTGCATAAGACCACGACGTGAATGTTTGTCTTGCTTATTTGATTTCAAGTATTCTGTCAAGTTGTTAATTCTTTCTGTCAAAATAGCAATTTGAACATATGGTGAACCAGTGTCATGTTCGCTTGTTGCAAACTCTTTGATGAGTTCTTGTTTTCTAACTTTATCCATTATTTTTCCTCCATATCGAATTTGCCAGTTTTCAAACACATTAAGCCGGAAAAATGAAACTTAAAGGCTTTCAAACGGTAACGCCAAAATTATATATTATTTTTATGTGATTGTAAAGTGTTTTTTTGATTTTGACCAAATATTATTAAATTTTTCATCAAAAAACCTATTCTGAAGCCCTTCCAACGAACTTTACTCCGTCCATTTTTGAAATTGCATCAGTCAAAACTTTGAGTTCGGATGTGTTTTTAACAGGAATTGAAAGTTCAAATTCACAGTCCTGCATATTCACTTTTTTCCCTTCAAGTTTTGATAATGAAAAATTATTTTTAGCAAAAAATGCAAGAAGTGTTGCACCAAATCCAACAGTGTCTTTTGCAACAATTTTCAAATTAACATTAAAATTCTCACAGATTCCTTCTTTCCATGATGCAGCAAGCAACTTTTCTTTTGGCGACTTTGAAACATTCAAGCAATTTTTTGTATGAACTGCAAGATTGTCCCTAGACATGATTGCAACAATATCATCTCCAGGAATTGCCGAACAGCATTTTGGAAATGTTACATTCAAAAATCTGTTTGAGCCTTCAATCAATACTGGTGCTGTGTCTTTGCATTTTTCCATGGCAACTTTTTCAACCAAAAACTTTGTAAGTTGCGGAACTTTTATACTTTTAAATCCAACACTTGCAAACATATCGTCCAAACTTATAAAGTTGAACTCTTGTGAAATTTTTGGATATAAATCAATCAAATCACCAAGAGTATGTCCTTCTTTTTCAAGTTCTTCTTTAATCATCTGCTTGCCCTTTTCAATATTGCTGGAAGTGCTGTTTTTTGCAATATATTCTTTTATTCTCTTTCTTGCATAAGGAGTTTTTGCAACCATAAGCCAATCACGACTTGGAGATTTTTCTTCATTTGAAAGGACAATTTCAACAACATCCCCTGTTGAAAGAATTGCACCAAGCGATGCTTTTTTGCCATTTATCACCGCACCAACTGCGTTGTTTCCAATGCTTGTGTGAACTGCATATGCAAAATCAATTGCTGTTGGTTTGTCGGAACTTAAGCAAATAGGCTTGAATTTTGGAGTGAATACCCAAGTTACATTTGAAGCCAAATTTGTTTTAATAGCATCAATAAAGTTAATGCTATTTTCGCTGTCATTTTCAGATAAAATAATGTTTTTCATATCATTATATTTTAATATGTTTTCATTAAAAATAACATCTGAATCTTTATCTTTCCAAGCACTCGCAACACCAAACTCGCAAATTTCATCCATTTCAGGAGTTCTGATCATAACTTTGAATGTTACGTCATAGTTATCTGAAATCAAAACCGAATGCAAAGATTTGTAACCATTTGGCTTTGGAGATGAAATAAAGTCTTTTATTTGGCTTGGCAAATGCTTAAATTGTCTGTGAATAAGCCCCAATGCTTTATAACAATCAAGTTCAGTTGGAACAATAATTTTGTAAAGCATCAATCCAAAGATTTTGCCAATTCCCTGCGTTGATTGCTTTTTGAAAATTGAATAATAATGTTCTCTCCAACCAATAATTTTTGCATCAATATCATTGCTCTTTAAAACAAAATTGAGCTTTTCTTCAATGTCTTTTATTTGTGGTTCTCTCTTTTTGAACTTTCTGTCAAACTCTTGTTTTATTCTTTCACATTCTTCTGGATAAAGACACTTAAAAACCAATTGTTCAAGTTCCGATCTAATTGCTCTAACCCCAATTCTATCGGCAATTGGAATAAACAAATCTTGGGTTTCCCTTGCCATTTTTATTTGCTTTTCACGCTTCAAAAACTCAATTGTTCTCATGTTATGAAGTCGGTCAGCAAGTTTTATAAATATAACTCTCAGGTCATGTCCCATCGCAATGAGCAAACGCTTTATGCTGTCTGCTTCTGTGAAAGATGTTTCCTTGTAAGTCAAGTTGTCAAGTTTTGTTACACCATCAACAAGCTTTGCAACGGTTTTTCCAAATTCTTTTTCAATGTCTGCATTTGTGTATCTTGTGTCTTCAACAACATCATGCAAAAGGCCAGCCATAATGGTTGTGTAATCCATGTTGTTGTCAATTAAAATTTGAGCAACTGAAACTGGATGAACAATATAAGGCTCGCCGCTTTTTCTCTTTGCGTCTTTGTGTGCATCAGTTGCAAAAGCAAGTGCTTTCAAAATTTTTGATGCGTGCTTTGGGTAATTTTTCTTTACACTTAACTTAAAGTCATCAAATATTTCTGTCATCACAAACCTCCATAAACATTTTTGAGCTAGAAAGTTCCATTTTTTTTGCTTTTA
Source organism: uncultured Clostridia bacterium (assembly GCA_934771675.1). GTDB lineage: Bacteria > Bacillota > Clostridia > Christensenellales > UBA1242 > RGIG1681. The sequence goes on along the minus strand of CAKVMF010000016.1, from coordinate 5,238 downwards.
ACATAACAAACTCGCTGAGAGTTTCGTCAAATTCAACAAAGTTTAATTCCATAAACACAATAAGGCAAAATAGAATTTGTTCGCATGAAAGTGCTTGGTCATACTTTGAAATAACCCTTGCAAATTCAAGTTCATCATTTACTTTCAAACCCTTGTAAGTTGATATCAACTTAAACGCTTGAACAAAGGTTTCCCTGTCAGTTTTAAGATTCAACCTAGTGTCAATTTCCTTTGGCTCAAAAACATTTAATTTATTTGAAAAATACAAATGTTCTTCATTAAAATATTTATGTAAAAAGATTATGTTTTTATAACCTGCAACGTCTTCCACATCGTAAACAGAATTTGGAGATATCAAAACCGTGTTTTGTCCATTTCTGTGTGGCTCAAATGAGATTTTATCTTGAATGTCAAGGCTGTCTAATTTTCTTAAATCTTCAGCATTTGAACAAACAACAAGTGTTCCAAATTCATCTTCGCTAAACTTTGATTTTATAATGGTTTTAAGGTCTTCTTCAACGTGATAATTTTCTGGATTGTTAAAATCAAAAATTGAATAATACTTGTTTCTTATTGCTGGCAAAAAGTCAAAATTTTTATCTTCCAAAAAATTTGGTCTTGTTATTGAAAGTCCTTTGAAAATTGCACTAACTGACACCTTATTTTTATAAGTATTTTTTGATAAATCAATAAAGATTAATTTTTCAGTTTCACTTTCAATAATAGGTATATATTTATAACTGTTAAACGCAAGGATTGGAATGTTTTTTTCTGTAAAAAATTTGTAATGCTTTGGTGATCTTTCACTAACTCTTGCAGTGTTCATTTTTGTTTCACGGATTGCAAGAATTGGCTTTTCATTTTCACAGCCAAATGGTTCAAGAGCATTCAATTCATTTAAAAATTCAAGATTTAATTCACTGTTCTCAATTTCAATATCATAGTTTCCAGACTTCATAATAAAGTTATGTTTTGAAAACTTATCATTAATTTTTTGATTAAGTGTATTTTTAAATTCTTCAAAGGCATCTTCTTCAATTTCAACACCAATAGCCATCTTGTGCCCGCCAAAATTAACAAGCATATCTTGCATTTCAGCGATGATTTCATGCAAATCAAGTTCAGGAATGCTTCTTCCACTACCCTTAAGTGTTCCATTTTCAGTTTTTGTGAAAATGATTGCCGGTTTGTTAAATTCATGACAAACTCTTGACGCCAAAATACCAACAATACCTTCGTGAAAATCACCTTTAATCAAAACGGATGGTTCATCATTGTTATACTTTTTCAGTTGTTTTTCAATTTGCTTGTTGCCTTTGTCAATAAATGAAAGTCTAACCATGTTGTCGGTTTCTATTTCGGAATATGCTTCAGCAAGCATTTTTTCATCAGTTTGAATCAAAAAATTAAACACTTTTAGTGCACTGTCCATTCTTCCTGAAGCGTTTAATCTTGGAACAATTTTAAAACTAACATCAGTTGATGTAAGTTCTGAAATTTCTAGTTTTTCAAGCATAAATGTTATGCTTTTTAAGCAGTCTTTTTTGTTTATTTTATCAATTCCAAGTCTTGCAATTGCCCTATTTTCATCAACAAGTGGAACAATATCACCAACTGTTGCAATAGCTGCAATATCAAGATATTTGTTTGCTTCATCACGGCCTGCCATTGCTTCAACAACTTTAAGTGCAACCCCTGCCCCACAAAGAGCATCAAAGCCATATTCACTTTCAAGTTTTGGGTCAACAACAATCGTATCTGGAATTTCATCAAGTGGCAAGTGATGGTCTGTTATAACAATATCAATACCTTCTTGCTTCAAAATTTCAACTTCTTCAATAGCAGTTATTCCAAGGTCAACAGTAACAATCAAATCTGGATTATATTCACTTTCAATTTCTTCAATAGCATCAATAGAAATACCATAACCATTTTCAAATCTATTTGGAATAAAAACATCAACATTTGCACCAATCTTTTTGAAATACAAATACAAAATTGTTGATGCACAAATTCCATCAGTGTCATAATCACCATAAATTAAAATCTTTTTGTTTTCATCAATTGCGGTCTTTATTTTTTGAACAGCTGCATCCATATTTTTAAGTTTATGCGCATCACGAAAATCATTTTCACTAGGATTTAAAAATTTTTCTACTTCTTCATCATTATCAAAACGTTTTAACAAATAATCATATAATTTTTTATTATTCAACTTCATAACTAACTCTAAACATTCAACATTTATTTTTTAACAAAATTTTAGCACACATATAAAAAAATAGCAATTGCTTGCAAAAAGAAAAATGAGTGAAGTTTTTCACTCATTTCTCATTAAGCCTTTTTCCCTGTGTTCTTTTTTATCTTTTTTTGTATTTCTTTGTTAACTGTGTGATTTCTGCTGAGCACTGCCTTTTGACTCATATCTCTAATTTCAAGAAGTGCAGCATATGAACCAGGTCCAACAATGATTGTTGTGTAAAGTGTAACAATAGCAGCAATCAAAATGTTTACAGCAGCCAAACGAACAGCTGAAACTGGAATAAAGAACATCAACGCAGCAAACACAATTGCAGCAAACATAATAAACAAATATGGCACAACTGTTTCACTTTCTGCATTAATCATACGCTCAGAAACTGTGACTTTGTCTGCCAAGTGCAATTTTACACTTTCTCTATACTTTTCATAAACAGCAATCAAAACTGCGCCCATAACAAGTGTCAAAATCAAGCCAACAGCAAGTGACATCAAATTAACCTGAACTTGGGTTAAAATTAAAATTGCAAGATATAAAATAATGTTGTGAAGATATGCAAGTAAGAATGACAATCCTGCAAAAATATCATATCTAATCCATGCCAAAACAAAGAGTGAAATGGCAGCAAGTCCAACAGCAAGCCCCAAGAACAAAATGTTTCTTGAAGTTACTGGACTGATAATTTCATAAATATCTGAAACCTTGCTAACATCAATTGAAAGTTTTTCAGCAATTTCATTTCTAATTTTTGTTTTTGTTTCGTCAGACATATTTTTATTGGCAATTTTTATAACAACGCATTTTGATGTGTATGAAGTGCTTTCGCCATCTGAAAGAAATTTATCTTCAACAAAAGCAGAGTCAACATCATAACCATTTGCACGAACAACCGATTTGATATCAGTAACATAATTTTTTGTATTTGCGTCGTTTGAAACAACAACTTCAAATTGATTTCCACCAACAAGTGAAACGCCTGCTCTAAATCCAAAGAATCCAAGGATGAAGATAGAAACAACAACGATTACACATGAAACAATAAGGCTAATTAAAAGTGGATATTTTTTTGGTAACTTTGTTTTCATATTATTCAGCCTCCTTTGTTTCAACTTCATTTGATGCAGTCTCGGTCAATTCTTTATGTTTTTTAAGCATAAACAATTTTCTTCCAAAGCCTTCAAATGACAAGCAAATCTTTATCATAAATGGAATAAGTGCAAGGTTTGTAAACAAACTCAAAGCAACCAAAATTGTAAAGATTATTATGCTGCTCGAAAGTTCACCAAATGAAAGTGCAAACATAATGAGTGACAACAAAAATAGCATCACATTGCCAAGCAAGAAGTTTGGCATTGTTTTTTTGTAAGAGTTTTCCAAAGATGCAGCAAGAGATTTACCCTTGTTGTATTCTTCTTTAACTTTAAGTGCAAATATGAATGAATATGTATAGATTAAACATACACCAAGAGTCATTGCAGCAATACCTGAAAGTCCAATTTCAACTGATGGAATAAGTGACATCAAAATTACAAATAAGTATGAGTTGAATAACATTGTCAAAACGATCAAAATTGCATAGTAACCAAACATACAAGCAAAAAGTGCAATTCCTATTGCAAGAACAATTGCAAAAGCAGAAATTGCAACAACAAAACCTGTGCTTGTTGTGTTGCTGTTTTGAGAAAGTTGATTTTGATTATTTAAAAATTCACTTGCAGGGTTTGTTTCACCTGAAACACGAATGTTTAGTGTTCCGTTTAAGTTTTCACTTTCAAGAGTAAAACCACCATAGTTAAGCATGTTTCCTGAAAGAACTGTTGAATAAGAATTCGCCTCGCCAGCTGACAAACTTGCAGACATTGTGTTGATAACAGCAGTTGCTCCATCAACTTCAACTTTCATGCAACCAAGTTTGATACGTTGTTCAAGTTTAACAAGGTTTTTGTAATCAGTATCAGAAAGTGTCAAACTATCATAAGTTTGAACATTTGAAACTGAAATTGATTGACTGTATGAACCAAGTGCAAGATAGATTGTTCCTTTTGCACTAGAAATCAATGTTTTGTAAGCTTCCTTACCCTTGTCATTAAACACAACAGTGATAAACTTTGAATCATTGTTTGTTGCAACTTTAACTTGACTTACACAAGTTGCACCATCAACAATTTTTGTGTCGTCTTTAACTTCTTGAGCAGATCTAAGTTGAAATGCACCTGTTCCAACATTTGAAAGTTCAGAGTAAGCATCGGCATAGGTCTTGCTTCCCCTTGGATAACTAACTTCAACTCTAATCTTTTTTGTTCCAAGAGCATAAACGTTTACGTTTTTGTAACCGTCTTCTTCAAAAACCTCTTTAATTTTTGACATTGAGTCAACAATTTGGCTTTTTGTTGGGTTTTTTGTTGTTATTTCAAATTCGCCATAAACACCACCTGAAATATCAGATGAAACATTTATAGCCCCAGAAAATGAAACGAATGTTTTTGTTCCAATCGTCATTGGCACATAACTGAATAAAAATCCAACTATCATAATAACGCTAAAAATACATATCAAAACAATAGCTGTGCTTTTCTTAAAATTTTTCATTACCGAATATTCCTTATTATATAGTCGGGTAAATTATAAACCAAAACTCACGATTTGGTCAATCTATTATAAAAAATATTTTACTTTTTTCTTGTTTTTATAAGCATATTTATAAAAAAACTTGCCTAAATCAATTTAGACAAGCAAAATTTAACAAAATTTTAATATTTTTTAACGTCTGTTAACTTTCACAATTCCAACAAGTCCACCCAAAACGCAGACAAACACAACATCAAGCAGCCCGCTAACCGAAAATTTGAAAGTTCCAGCAAGCATACCAAAAATCAAAAACGCAAGTGCAATGTAAAGTGCCCCAAATGTAACGCCTTTAACAAGTCCTTTTGAATCCCCTTTTATTGCAATACAAGCTCCAACAAAAACACTTACAC
>CAKVMF010000015.1 GCA_934771675.1 uncultured Clostridia bacterium | reverse complement strand
GTTGTCCAACAATAACAAATGCAGTTGGATTTTCAACAGGTTTAATACCATGCGTTAAAACATTCATAATTATTGCCGCTTTTTCTTTAACGACTTCTGGTGAAACAGAATACATCTGTTTTAAAACGTCTTTACTATACTGTGTCATTTCATTTCTCTCTAAAGTATTTGTTATATTTGGCTCAATGCTGTTATTTACAAATGCGTCCATTATTCCCCCTGCATGAAAAAGTAAATATTAAGAGCTTTTTCAATAGCTTCTTTATTTCCCATGTTAATAAGTTTTTTGTCATTTAGCAATGTTTTAAGTTCCTCATCTTTTTCATCAAAACCATTAACAGTTTTTTTTGCGATAAGGTCGTTAACAACTTTTTTAGCAATAGTAATTTTGTCGAATTCGTTTAAACTAAGGTCCATAAGATTCTCCTACTCGCTCATTTTAAGCCTACTTTATTATACCTGATTTTAGAAAAAAGGTCAATGTAAAAGTTATTGTTAATATTAATACTCACAATAAATCACATTTATAACAACGCATAACCCCAAATAAAAAAACCAATTACATAGTTATAATTGGTTATAAAAACATATCTTTTTAAAAACTATTCATCAAGAACTGAAAGATCGGCATTTGTGTAAACGTTTTGAACATCATCAAGATCTTCAAGAGCAACAACAAGTTTATTGATTGAAATTGCAGAATCTTTGTCAAGCTTAATCATGTTTTGCGGAATGTATTCAACATCGCTTGAAACAACTTCATAGCCACCTTCTTCAAAAGCTTTAACAACGGAATGAACTGCATCTGGTCTTGTTAAAACTTCATAGCAATCATCATCTGTGATAACATCATCTGCCCCATTGTCAAGTGCAAGCATCATAACATCATCTTCATTAGTTTTATCAGTTTTTGTTATAACAACAAGTCCTCTATAATCAAACATATATGTTACGCTTCCGCTTGTTCCAAGACTGCCATTAAATTTATCAAACAAATGGCGAACATCAGCTGCTGTTCTGTTTCTGTTGTCTGTTAAACATTCAACAATAAAAGCAACACCATGTGAACCATAACCTTCATATTTGATTGAATCATAGTTACCAGCATCTTCACCACCTGCAGCCTTTTTGATAGAACGCATAATGTTATCGTTTGGCATATTGTTTTGTTTTGCTTTTTGGACAACATCATAAAGTTTGCTGTTTATGTTCGGATCAGGGCCACCAAGTTTTACTGCAACAGTAATTTCACGACCAATTTTTGTAAATATTTTTCCTCTTGCTGCATCAGCCTTGTTTTTTGTGGCTTGAATATTGTGCCACTTTGAGTGTCCGCTCATCTTTTTTTCCTCCAAATTTTTTTGTAATTCTATTGCTATTATAACAAATCAAATAGCAATTAATCAATAAATTTATTTTAAAAAATTTTCATAAATAAAATTTTTGATTACATAAATTAATGATGCATATTTCGCAAAATTTTCAATAAAACAACGAAATTTATATACTTTTTCAACTATTTTTTATAAAAAATGCGATTTTTACAAATTTTTACCAACAAGTGTATACATCAAAACACTTGCTGAAACCGCTGCGTTTAGTGACTCCATTTGACTTTTCATTGGAAGCGAAACTGCTTTCCCTGCAAGTCTAAATCCATCACTAACACCCTGACCTTCATTGCCAATAACAAGTGCATATGGCAAAGTTAACGTGTCCATCTTAAAGACGTTTTCACCATCCATATCTGCAACCAAAATTTGAATATTTCTCCTGGCACAATAATCAATGATTTCATTTTGTGTCATTCTAAACATATCCAAATAAAATATGCCACCGCTTGAACTTCTAACAACCTTTGGTGAATAAGCATCAGCTGTGTCAATCATAACAATTGTTCCAAAACCTGTTGCTGCAGCAGTTCGAATTATTGTTCCAAGATTTCCAGGATCTTGAATCCTATCCAAAATCAAAATAGGTTCATTTTTATCTGGCATAAACGCACCAGTTTCTTTCATTAAAACTTCAGCAATAATTCCTTGTGGTGTAACATTTTCTGAAAGTGAATTTAACACTTTTGTTGAAACTGGAACAACCTTTCCTTGAAATTTTTCAAGAATATAACCAAAGTCAGATAATCTTGAGGCATCAATAAAAATCTTTTCAACTTCGCCCGCACCACAAACAACTTCATTCACAAGCTTCTCACCATCAACCAAAAACTTGCCATAAAATCTACGGAACTTTTTATCGTTCAAACTTCTGGCTTCTTTTATCATTGGATTGTCAATACTTGTTATTATTTCTCCACTCATAATCTCTCCTTACAAAAAAATGCTTAATGCAAAACTGCATTAAGCATCCAAACTATTTTGCAAGTGCTGCTTTTGCTTGTTCACAAACTTTTGCAAATGCTGCCTTATCTGAAACTGCAAGGTCTGAAAGAACTTTTCTGTTAAGATCAATTCCTGCAACTTTAAGTCCATGGATAAGATTGCTGTATGAAAGACCATTAACTCTTGCTTCTGCATTGATTCTTGCATTCCAAAGTTTTCTAAAATCTCTCTTTTTAGCTTTTCTTCCAACATATGCATAGTTACCACTCTTCATAACGGCTTCACGAGCAACTCTGTAAAGTTTGCTTTTTGCACCATAGTAACCTTTTGCTGATTTCAAAATTTTTGCACGTTTCTTGTGTGCATTTACACTTCTTTTAATTCTCATAACTCTAGACCTCCTTATTAACCTTGTTGACCAACGATTTGCTTAATAGTTTTGATTTGTTTTCCTTCAACATAAGCATCTCTTCTTAAATTTCTTTTACGGCCTGTTTCTTTGCTTGCTAAAAGGTGTCTTTTGTTTTGACGTCCTCTTTTAACTTTTCCGCTTTTGAGCACAATAAATCTTTTCTTTGCGCCACTGTTATTTTTTTGTTTTGGCATAATAAATTTCCTCCTGTAACCTTTTTCTTTGAGCCTTTGGCACTATTTTTTTGCATTTTTTGGAGCCAACACCATAATGATGTTTCTACCTTCAACCTTTGCTGGTTTTTCAATAACAGAAATCTCTTCAAGTGATTTTGCAAAATTGTTTTCTGTTTCAACGCCTCTATCTGCATAAGCTTGTTGTCTACCACTCATACGGATTGAAACTTTAACCTTGTCACCATTAAGCAAAAACTTTGTTGCATTTTTTGCTTTAATGTCAATGTCATGTTGTTCAATTGTCATTGAAAGCTGAACTTCTTTAAGCTCAACAACCTTTTGATTTTTGCGTTGTTCTTTTTCTCTTTTTGTTTTGTCAAAAAGATACTTGCCATAATCCATAATTTTGCAAACTGGTGGATTTGTGTTTGGTGAAATCTTAACAAGGTCAAGACCTTCCTTTTCTGCAAGTTCGTTAGCTTCTCTCGCACTCATAATTCCTAATTGGGATCCATCTGAACCCACTACTCTAACTTCATTGTCGCGAATACTAGAATTGATTTGTGTATCTTGTCTAACTGCCATACTTCTCCTAAAAAATTTATTTCACTTTTTTTTCAATAAAAAAGTGAGTGGTTTACATTAAAGAAAATCCACTCACAATATATAATATCCGAATTTAAGGTGCGTGAGATTGCTCCCACGCCAATACAATCGGTCATTAGCAATTATATATTTGACCAAGAAAAATTTTTCATTCGCTTGGTGGAAAGTGTTCTTTCTCTTCAATAAACATTGGCATTTTATCATAGATAATACCAATTGTCAATAGTTTTTTGCTATTTTTCAGCAATTTTGCAAAAGCACATAACAAATTAAACTCTGAGTTCATCAATATCTTGTTTAATCATCTTGTATGCGTCGTCAAAACTTAAATCTTTGAGTTCTTCGCCATTACGTTTTCTGATTGAAACCTTTCCTGATGCACTTTCGTTTTCACCCAAAATCATCATATAAGGCACTTTTTCAAGTTGAGCTGAACGAATCTTGTAACCAATTCTTTCATCTGAATTATCTGTATCAACTCTAATTCCAAGGTCTTCAAGTTTGCTTGAAACTGAATTTGCATAATCTGCACTCTTTTCAGAAACTGAAATAACTTTAACTTGAACTGGTGCAAGCCATGTTGGGAATGCTCCAGCAAAATGTTCTGTGATAATACCAATAAATCTTTCAAAAGAACCAAGGATTGCTCTGTGAATCATGATTGGCATTTGTTTTGTTCCATCTTTGTCAATGTAAGACAAACCAAATCTTTGTGGAAGTTGGAAATCAACTTGGATTGTTCCCATTTGCCACTCTCTTCCAAGACAATCTTGCATTTTGATATCAATCTTTGGACCATAAAATGCACCATCGCCTTCATTGATTCTGTAATTTCCTTCACCGCAGATTTCGTTTAAAACATCTTTAAGTTCTGCTTCTGCCTTGTTCCAAGTTTCAATTTCACCCATAAAGTCATCTGGTCTTGTTGAAAGTGTAAGTTTGTAAGGAAGTTTGAAAATTCCATAAATCTTATCAGCAATCTTCAAAATTTCTTTAATTTCACTGCCGATTTGATCTTTTGTTACATAGTTGTGTGAATCATCTTGGCGGAACATACGAACTCTAAAAAGTCCATTAAGTTGTCCTGATTTTTCATTTCTATGAATAACATCAACGTCACTAAGTCTGAGTGGCAAATCTTTGTAGCTTCTTGTTTTGCTTTCAAAAATTTTGATTGAGTTTGGACAGTTCATAGGCTTCAATGCTTGTTCATTGCCATCAGCATCTGTCAAAACAAACATATCTTCTTTGTAGTGATCCCAGTGACCAGAAGTTTTCCAAAGTGATGAAGAGTTAAGTTGTGGAGCGCTAAATTCAAGATAGCCTGCTTTTCTGTGTAAATTTCTCCAGAAATTTATAAGTGTGTTGAGCATTGTGAAACCTTTTGGAAGCCAGTAAGCCATTCCAGGAGCAGTTTCATCAAAGAAAAACAATTCAAGTTCTTTTCCAAGTTTTCTGTGATCACGTTTCATAGCTTCTTCAAGATTTTTGAAGTATTCATCCATTTCAGATTTCTTTTCAAAAACAACACCATAGATTCTGGTTAACATTTTGTTCTTGCTATCACCTTTAAGGTATGCACCTGAAATTTTTGTGAGTTTGAAAGCTTTAATCATTCCAGTTGATTTTACATGTGGTCCATGACAAACTTCAACATAGTCGCCTTGAGAATATGTTGTTATAACTGCGTTGTCGTCAAAACCTTCAACAAGTTCAACCTTGTATGGTTCATGAGCATCTTTCATAAGTTTGATAGCTTCAGCCTTTGAAACTTGTTTTCTAACAATCTCAAAGTTTGCTTTGATGATTTTGTTCATTTCATCTTCAATAACAGCCAAATCTTCATTTGTGATTGGTGTTTTGAAATCAAAGTCATAATAGAATCCGTCTTTTGTTGCAGGTCCAACCCAACATTTTGCTGTTGGGAAAATTGTCTTTACGGCTTGAGCCAAAACATGTGCTGTTGAGTGACGCAAAACATCCATATATTCAGGACTCTTGTTTGTGATGATTTCAAGTTCACAATCGTTTTCGATTGGTGCATTCAAATCAACAAGTTCTGAGCCGTTAACTTTTCCGCAAACAGCAACTCTTGCAAGCCCTTCAGATATAGACTTTGCAATATCAAGAACACTTACTCCCTTTTCAAATTCTCTTTTTTCATCTCTAAGTTTAATTTCCATAATTCCTCCAAAAGTAGTTCCTGCCAAAGCATAAAAAAATCCTTATGCAAAAGCAGCATAAGGACGACAAATATCGTGGTTCCACCTTATTTCGTTGAAAAATTCAACCTCATTAGATTTTATTTAGTTTTTTAAAATGCAGGTGGTTTCAGCAGCAAACTTAACGAAGAAACTTTCAGCCCAGGATTTCTTCTCTCTCGGTCAGTTTTTGCAACCTACTTGTTCTGCAAGTAACAACTAATATTATATACTATGCCAAAATTTTGTCAATAGTTTTAACTCAAAACATAGATTTTGTCATCAAAAATTTGCGACAATATTTCAAACACTTCATCATTTTCATTTGTTCCAATTTTAAGTTTGATTTTTGAAGGATTAAGCCGAACAATCTCCGTTAAAAAATTTGAACTTCCACCATTATCTCTTTTAAAGCACTTTGCAGTTGAAAGTGAATTTATTTTCAATTGTCTTTTACCAATATATATTTCGGTTGAAAGCACCAAATTGTCTGACATTCTAGTCAAATATTTCAAGACCTCAATCATTGATGAATTGCTCGCCAAAATCTGATTTTGATTTATTATATCCGTTGTTTTTTGCCAGCGACGTAAAAGCATTTGAAGCTTGAAATAAAACAAACTATCAACCAAAACTTCACCTGACAAATCAACCTGAGTTTTTATTACATCCTTGTCAATATCAGCATCAAAAATTGAAATTGCTTTCAAAAATGGCTCAACAATCAACCCTGTTTTCACAAGATTTAAATTTTCTTTAAAAAAATTAAACTTGTAATCATCAATAATCATAAAAATTATATGCTCAAGAAGTTTTGATTTGTAATATTCTTTTTTTGTTTCTGGAACTGCAAGAGCAAAATAACTTCGCTTGCGATAGTTTTGCTTGATAGCTATTCCACCATCTCTTTTAACTTCTAAAAACAATTTTTTATGAAGGTCTGAAATGTATTTTTGTTTATCTATAGTTGTGCTAATTGAAAGTTCAAACATTAAGTTTTCCTCAAAAATAGTTTATGCTAACATTATGGAAAATACTCTCAATTTTCATTGTTAGACAAAATTTTTAAATCCAAAACTTATATCTTGTTTCAATTTTCAAAATTTCTTCAGGTTTTGTGCATGAATATGTAAATTTTGTGCGATTAAAATAAACATCAAACTTTAAAATTAGGTTTTTCAAAACATCTCTATCAACAAGTTTAACATCATTTTCAGCTGCCAAAATTGATGCTTCTTTTGAAAAGTAGCTGTTTGTTACAACCATTGCGTCACTTGCCCTGTAATGATTTTTTGCACCAATAATTTCTTGAATTGCCTTTGGTCCAACCGTTCCAGAATATCTTTTTGATTGAACAATCAATGTTTTGCCATTTTTTTCACACACAAGGTCTGCGCCATAATCCCCACTAGAACTCGTCAGAGATGCCGTGTAACCTTGTTTTTCAAAAAGGTCTTTGAGCAGACATTCAAACTCAATGCCAGTCATTGAATCTACCTGACTAATATTAAAAATCTTAATTTTTTCTTTTGCAAGTTTTTTGGCTTTTAACTTTTTTATTCCACTTGCAATACAATAAACAATAACCACCGGCAAAAGAACAATAATTAACAAAACTCTAATTATTGTAACAATTCCCCCATGATTATTAATTCTATTTTTATCGTTCATAACAAAATAATATATTAATTTAAAAAAAGTTGCAAATAAATCATTTTTTTATTTTGAAGATTTTTCAAATTATTATATTATATATATAACTATAAAAAATAAGGAGCTATTTATGATTATTGCAATAGATGGAACTTCAGGTTCTGGAAAAAGCACAATAGCAAAAAAACTTGCCGCAACTTTAGGATTTGGATTTTTTAGCGCAGGTGCACTTTATAGAGCAATTACCGTAAAAACTTTAAATTTAAAAATCAAAGAAACAGACGATGACAAACTTCAATTTTTGGCAAACAACACAGATATTGTTTACAAATATGATGGTTCAAAAAATGTCATGATTGTTGATGGAATGAACGTAACTGACAGTTTATATACAGAAGAAGTTAGCAACTTTGTTGCAAAAATAGCTTCAAAACCATATATACGTGAATTTGTTCGCAAACTTCAACAGGACACAAAACTCCATAATGAAAATATTGTTATGGAAGGAAGAGATATCGGTTCAGTAATTTTCCCTGACGCAGATTTCAAAATCTTTGTTGATTGCAAAGTTGAAACAAGAGCAAAACGCAGAATGGCTGACTATGAAAAACTCGGTGAAAAAATTTCACTTGAAAAAGTTGTTGCTGATTTAAAAGAACGTGACTACCTTGATATGCACCGTGAAATCAGCCCACTTGTTATGTGTGAAAACGCATTTTTGCTTGACACAACAATACTCACCATTGATGAAAGTTTGAACGAGATTTACAAAGAAATGCTCCGCCGTGAAATTGTAACAAAAGAATTTCTGCAAGAAAAAGGAATTACATTTGAATACTAAGAATTTACAAAATTTTTAATAAAACAACAAAAAATGATAGGTTTTTCCTATCATTTTTCTATTTTTTGCGATTTTCTAATTTTTTGATTCTAACTGTTTTCGAAGTGCAAACTCGCATCCACAATAATTTTGTCTATACAGATTGTTTTCTTTTGATAACTCAATGCTACGTTTGTAGCCGTCTTGTTTTTTGAAGTTTGATTGCAAAAATTTTATTTCAAGATTGTTTTCAATGCTCTGCCCAATTTGGTTTATGAGTTCGGCATTTTTATGTGGACTCACGGTTAGAGTTGTTCCAAAAATATCATAGCCATTTTGTTTTGCAAGTTCGGCTGTTTTTTGAAGCCTGAGTTTAAAACAAACTGGACATCTCGCCCCGCCTTCTTTTTCATCTTCAAGACCTTTTACTGCTTCATAAAACTTTTCACTTTCATAATCACAATCAAGCATCTTTACATTGCTATTTGAATTTTTTTTATTAAAAATTTTAATATATCTTATTTCTTCATTTTTTCGTTTTAAATACTCTTGCTCAGGGTATATGTTTGGATTGTAGTAAAGTATTGTTATATCATAGTCTGAAATCAATCTTTCAATAACAGCCGTTGAACAAGGTGCACAGCACGAATGAAGAAGTAACTTTTGTTTTTCCATTTTTCACCTACATTTTTTCAGGAATATCAAAAGCAAGAACACTTGATGCTTGCTTGATTGCTTTCAAAACCAAACTGCAAAGTGCAAGGTATGAATTTTTCTTTTGTTCATCAGCTTCAGTCAAAATTCTTGTATCATTATAAAATTTTGAAAAACTTGAAGCAAAATTATAAAGTTCTGTGCAAAGTGGGCTGAGCGAATTATCTTTATATGAAAGCATGTAGCTATCTTGAAGTTTCATAAATGCAAGTGCAATGTTTCTTTGTGATTCACTTGAAACATCAATAAGATTCATTGAATCCAAATAGACTTTTTTTTCACTGTCCATTCCTGCCTTTGAAAGCAACGAATTGATTCTTGCACCAGTATATTGAATATATGGACCAGTCTTTCCTTCAAATGATGAAAATTTATCAATATCAAAAATATAGTCTTTTGTTGGGTAGTTTGACAAATCACCAAACTTCATTGCAGCAACACCAATCTTCAAAGCAAGTTCTGGATTTTCGCCAAGTCCATTTTCAGTAAGTTTCTTTTGTGCACCAGCTGTGATTAAGTTGATGATATCTTCAAGTTTAATGGTTTCACCTGATCTAGTTTTGAAAGGTTTTCCATCTGAACCATTGATTGTTCCAAAACCTACAAATTCAAGTTGTTGATTTTCGCTTGAAATTCCAGCCATTTTAACTGCTCTAAAGCAATGTTCAAAATGCAAAAATTGACGCTTGTCAACAACATAAATGATTTTGTCAGGATTGAAATCTATATTTCTTTGATAAATTGTTGCAATATCTGTTGTGTCATAAACATCAGCCCCATTACTCTTTTTTAAGTAAACTGGTGGCATCGGATTTTTGTAAAGTTGTGGGTCATCTGGATTTTTCTTTTCAATAGGAATATTTTCGCCAACTCTAGCAACATCAACAATGATCGCACCTTGATATTCCTTTGTTAAACCTTTGTCAACAAACATCTTAACAACTTCATCAACATATTTTGCTGATGTGCTTTCACCATACCAATAATCAAAGTAACAATTAAGCTTACCATAATTAAGTTTAATTCTATCAACAGAAATTTCTCTTATGTTTTGATAAATTGACCAATATGGTTCTTTTTGGTCTTGCACATATTTTGTGTAAGTTTCAGCTTTTGCTTTGAATGCTTCATCGGTGTTTTTTCTGAGTGAAGCCTTTGGATATTCTTCATTGAGAGTGTCAAGAGTTATTTTTTTGTTTTCTTTGCTTTTATCAAAATAGCCATCAACGTAGCCGTCATCTTGAAGCTGCGCAATTGTCAATCCCATCTGAAGTCCCCAATCTCCAAGATGTGTGTCGGTTATAACTTCATTTCCCAAAATTTTGTAAAGTCTTGCTAAGCTTTCACCAATAACCGGTGAACGCAAGTGACCAATATGAAGTTCCTTTGCAACATTTGCACCACCGTAATCCATAACAACCTTTATTGGATTTGCAACTTTTTCAAGACCAAGTCTATCATCTGAAAGTGCTTCATTTAAATATTTAGACAAAAACTCGTCTTTAATTTTAAAGTTAATAAAACCAGGTCTTGCAAATGAAACGTCAGCTATATCTTGACTCAAGTTTGCCATGATTGAATTAGCAACAACTTCTGGATTTGAATGAGCTTTCTTTGCAATAGAAAATGCTGAATTTGATGTAAAGTCAAACTCTGGTCTTGTTGAATATGAAACTGTCAAATCATCAAGGTCATAATTCAAATGCAAAAACGCTTCTTCAAGTGCTTTGGTTAACATATTTTTAATATTCATATATTTCTCCTATTTGAGCAACGCTCTCAAACTATTTAACACAGCAATCAGGTTTACACCAACATCGGCAAACACTGCAAGCCACATACCTGAAAATCCAAAAGCAATAAGTGCAAGAATCGCAATCTTAATTCCAATTGAACCAAAGATATTTTCAAGAACAATGCGGTGAGTTTTCTTTGCTTT
Organism: uncultured Clostridia bacterium; assembly: GCA_934771675.1. Taxonomy (GTDB): domain Bacteria; phylum Bacillota; class Clostridia; order Christensenellales; family UBA1242; genus RGIG1681. The sequence continues at coordinate 1,474 of CAKVMF010000015.1, read as the reverse complement.
TTTGATAGCAGTTGCAACTTTGCTTGGTTCATCTGTCATCAAAATAACATCTGATGCTTCAACAGCAACATCACTTCCAAGTCCACCCATAGCAATTCCAACATTTGCATTAGCAAGAGATGGAGCATCATTTATGCCGTCACCAACAAATGCAACAGTCTTTCCTTCTTGAACCTTATCTGTAATTATAAACACTTTATCTTCAGGAAGCAACCCAGAATAACAATTTTTTATACCTAATTTCCCAGAAATTGCCTTTGCAACAGAATCTTCATCTCCTGTTGAAAGCGAAATATCTGAAATTCCTGTTTCTTTTAATTTTTTGATAGCAATTGCCGCATCATCTTTAAGTTCATCGACAATCACAATATATCCAGCAAGTTCACCACCAATTGCAACATAAACAATTGTTCCAGCTTTGTTTTGTTCAATAAACTCAATGCCATTTGTTTTTAAAAGTTTTGAATTTCCAACAAGTGTGTCCTGCATAAATATTCCAGCCTTAACACCCATACCAGCAATTTCTTCATAGCCATCAATCCATGCACTATTTATCACCTTGTCATTGTTTTTCTCTTCATAAGTTTTAACAATTGACTTTGCAATTGAATGATTTGAAAAACTCTCTGCATATGCCGCAATTTCCAAAATTTCATCTTCGGTATGCTCGCCAAGTGCAACGATTTCAGAAACTTCAAAATTGCCTTTTGTTAACGTTCCGGTCTTATCAAAAATAACAGCGTTTGTTTTTGATAATGCTTCAATAAAACTAGCACCTTTTATCATAATACCATTTTTTGCAAATGATCCAATTCCTGCAAAATATGTGAGCGGAACTGAAATAACAAGTGCACATGGGCATGAAACAACCAAAAAGCAAAGAGCCCTATAAGCATACTGTGTGAAATTTCTATATCCACTAAATATTGGTGGAATAAACATAATGATGACGGCAAGCACAATAACTATTGGCGTATAATATCTTGAAAATTTTGAAATGAATTTTTCAGACTTTGCCTTTCCTTCTGTTGCTTTTTCAACCATATTGATAATCTTTGAAACAGTGCTGTCTTCTTCAAGTTTTGTTACCTTTATTGTAAGAACACTTGAACCATTCACACTTCCAGACAAAACCTCATCGCCAACTTGAACAATCTTTTCTTTTGTTTCACCGGTAAGCGCTGACATATTCAAATAAGACACACCGTCTTGAACAATACCATCAAGTGGGATTCTTTCCCCAGGTTTTACTCGAATAAGATCATCAACTGAAACTTCACCAAGTGAAACCTTTTGTTCTTCATCACCAACAATTAAATTTGCATAAGGCTGCTTTATTTCAAGCAACGACTTTATTGTTTTTCGAGATTTTGAAACCGCAGCATCTTCCAAAATCGAACCAATGCTGTAAAGCAACATAACTGAAATTGCTTCAACAAACTCTCCAATAGCAAACGCACCAATTGATGCAATA
>CAKVMF010000014.1 GCA_934771675.1 uncultured Clostridia bacterium | reverse complement strand
AACAAACATTTTGTGTGTTCAAGGTTCATATAACAATGAACTCACAGGTCTTGGAGCAATTTTCAAAACCAGTGGCTCACTTTATGGCTTGGCAAAATCAACATATAACTGGCTCGTTCCTTACACAAAAGATATCACATCAAATTCAGCCAAAAGCGATATTTCAGATACAATTATGCAAACAGCAATTGATGATCTTGAAGAAAATGCAAACAGCAAAGTAGACTTTATTGTTTGCTCATCAGGAGTAAAGAGAAATTATCAATCATACCTTGCATCTTATAGAAGCAATGTTGACATCATGAATCTTCAAGGTGGATTTAAAGCGATTTCATTCAATGGCATTCCTGTTGTTTCTGATAGATTCGCTCCAGATAACACAATGTATTTGCTTAACACTAGTGAATTTAATCTTCATCAACTTTGCGACTGGAAATGGCTTGAAAGCGAAGATGGAAGAGTAATTAAACAAACTCTTGGCAGACCAACATATCAAGCAACTCTTGTTAAATATGCTGATCTTATTTGCAATAAACCAAGTGGTCAAGCAAAGATTACTGGCATTAAAGAATCTTAATTATTTGTCAATTAAATCCACACATTTCGTGTGGATTTAATTGAATTCTTGGAGAAATGTATGAACAAACAAATAAAATATTATGAAGAATATTTTGATAATTTTAATTATTATAATTTAATAACTATGGTGAACCCGAATTACAAATTGTTTTTTGATAAGAAAAACAAATGCTTCATTGTAACAAATTCCGCAAAAAATAACCAAATTTGTTATAAATTCAATTCATTTACGGTCAATTTGCCAAAAATTTTAGCTAAAACCAAAATTGAAAATTCAAGAAAACTATTCAAAGAAATTGATGATTTTAATGAGAATAATAGCAAAAAAATTATGCAAAAAACGCAGGGTGAACTTAAAGATAAACTTTTTGAAACAGCAAAATATTCATCAAGAATTTCACACATTTCAAAAGAAGATTTAAACAAAATTATAAAGGGGTAACTATGCTTAAAAATTTTATAGTAAAATGTGCAGAAACCTTAAACAGAGATGATATCTGTGGCGTTTTAAAATTTTCATCAACCCTTGCAAACATTGAAGACGGTCAGGTAAAAAATGATATCATCAGACTAATTAGTTACTACAACTATATTTCAAAAACCATATTTGAAGACTACGTAAAAATTTCAACAACCGAAGCAATTGTTTCTGATCAAAACTGCAAAGTAGGATATTTTAGACTTCATCACGTTCCAACAAAAATAAACAAAGTTTATGACAAAAATATGAATGAAGTTAACTTTGAAACTTATCCTGAATTTTTAAAAACAAACCATCCAAACAAACTTTTTTACGTTGACTACAATTATATTTTTGACGATGTAAATGACTTGCAGGATAAAATTCATTATCACTTTGTTCCAGAAAGAATATTTATTGCTGGAGTTGTTAGCGAGTTTTTAGCTTCTAAATCACTTTACGGCGCAAGTGAATTTTGGAATAAAAAGTTTTTAGATGATTTGTTCAGTTATAAATATAGAAAGGAAAGACGTTTGAAGTCTACATTTTGCAAATGAAAGAAACTAAAAAAAGTTATTTTTATTCAAACAAAAAATTGATGCCTGAACCATACCATATTGCTCAAGACGAATTGTCTATTTGTGAAATCAAAAATCTCACAACCGAAAATGGCATTATTGAACAAAACAAATCTTTAGTAAATTTTTATCTTACAAAATTTCCAAGTATTGGTGAATATCTTAAGTTTGAAGCTAAATATCATGATACTTTAAAACTGATAGATCAAATTATAGCTTACGAATATTATGACCTAGGTGACGACAAGTTTTACACAAGATACATTGCAACTGGCACAGATTTAAAAATTTATCAAATTAACTTTGACAAACAAAGAATTTCTCAATTTTCACCAGAACTTAAACAAAAACCAAAAATTCGCGTTTTCCACAACAAACTTTACATCGATGACAACTCAGGAACATTTATTATCTTCAGCAAAGGTTCATATCCGATTGAAGCCAAAGCAGAGACTTATGCAACAATTTTTGAGTATTACCGTGGACTTTTGCTTTACACTCAAAAAGATTTTCCAATGCGAATATATGGAAAATATAATTTGAGCGGACCAGAAGATGTTTCTATACATCCAATGGATGCCGATTATTATATGCTTGATCTTGGCGATGGAGATATTTTGGGCATCTATAATTTTAATAACAATGCTTATGTTGTTCAAAATTATTTAATCAGCAAAATTAACAATTCGACTGACGCTCTCAAATACATCCCATCATACGCTTCAAATTCAAGAATCATTCCCGGAACACTTCAAGTTCATGAAGACAGACTTTATTTTATGACTGAAAATGGATTTTGTTATTATGACGGCAATTCAGCAAAATACCTTTTCCCTGAAATTTTAAAAAACATTGTCGGCGTAAAAAAGGGCGTTGTGTTTAACGGGAAGTATTACCTTGCAACTCATTACAAATTTGAAAGTGGGGAAAAGAGTGCATTACTAGAATTCAACTTAAGCACCAACTTTTGCAATATTTTAACTCTTGATGATACTTTTGGTGATATTGATGATGTTTTTGTTTTAAAAACAACCACAGAAAATTGTTTGTGTATTCATCACAATCATCCAACTGCTGCATGCAAAATTTATACACTAATCCAAAGTGAAAGCGACAAGTTAACTGAAAAATATATTGAGTTTTCACCAATAGCATTTAACAGTTATTACTTAAAGGAATTGAATCATATCAAATTAACAGCAACAGGAACATTTAACATAAAAATTGAAACAGATTATTCATCAACAACTTTCAAAGCTGATGGAAATATTGATTTAAAAAATCTCGGCATAAAAGGGAATACTTTTAAATTTGTATTTTGGGAAACTGACCCATTTAAAATTTCATCAATGTATTTGAATGTTGGTTTTTTAGAGGAATAACATGGACAATATTTTTAAACAATTAAAAAACAAAACTGATGAGCTTGAACAAAAAATCAATGACTTTATTTCATCTAGTCAAAAGAAAACTATTGCAAACAGCTTTTCAAGTTTTAGCAAGAACTTAAGCAACTTATCAATTGTTGATAAAAGAAAAGTTCAAATCGCAACAGTTAATGCAACCGGGTCTGTGAACATGCACGTGCAAGCATTGATTGAACTGAGCCTTGCAACAGAGCAGGAAATTACTTTTTCAATAATTATCAATAACATATCTATTTTCAAATCAACAAAAACATTGCAATCTAGTTTCAACCAAATCTCTTTGATTTTTGACTATATGCCACTTACAACTGAACCTATTGATATCTATCTTGAAATTAATCCAATTGACAAGAAAGAAGTCTTGTTAAACAATGTTTTGCTTACAGTTTGGGGTGCAGAAGAAATTAAAGATAATTATTGTTATCAAATAGTAACAAAATCAGATAAATATATTCTATCTTTTTTGGAAAACAAAACCTTATATACTCTTGAAACAAACAAAGTTAATGGTTCATATAACGTTGAAGATTTTTCAGCATTTAAAACAGCAAAATCTTATTCATTTGCTTATTTTTCAAATCCTGAAAAACTCTATTTATTTCGTGTTGACGCTGATGGAAAATTATTCTTCTCAAATTATAGTGACAAGGTTGAAACATTTATTTTAAGCAACATCACACAGGTTTCATCAGCCACAGACGACTCAAAAATTTTGATAAATTACATCAGAAATGGCAATTGTTTTTACATGGAATTTGATGGAACAACATTTTCAGAAGAAAGACAAATTGATAATCAAGGTGCAATCATTGAAAACACTTATGCTTATTACAATTCATCAGCAAACAAATTCTATGTTATTTTGACTGACAAAAATCAAAATAACTACTTGATTGAGTCAATCAATGAAACAAAATCATTCGGCGAAACAATTTCAGCAACCGTTGATTTAACAATAACTGTAAGGCAGGAAGAAAACAATGAAGTTTCATTATCATAACAAATTAATCATTTCTAATGGCAAATGTTCACACACATTTTTCAATACTATGCTTGGCAGCGTTTTTGAAAAATTAAAACAACTTCAAGTCTTTAATAAATATATTTCTATCGGAAATGGATCGCCTTCAAATTCACAGTCAGAATACCACCTAACTTCACCAATTTCAACTATTAAGCTTTCAACTGAATATATGCAAAGTTCAATCAGCAAAGGTTCATGCTATGTCAAAAAGATTGCATACATTGATGGATATCTAAATGATGGCGAATATATCACAGAAGTCGGACTATCAAATGACGATGAAAATCCAACAATTTACAACTACATTTCACTGATTAGCGATAACACTCCTAGCGGAATAAAAAAAGAAGAAAACGAACCAATAGTTTTAACACTTTTTATTTATCTTGATTTGGAAGAACAAACAACAAATATTTTAACTGATGGCAAAAATAAATTTATCGAATTTTTACTCGGTGAAGGAATTAATAAAAAGATATATGCCTTTAGGGGAAACAACACCGTTGAAAATAAAAGATATGAACGTGAAAAACCCGTCGGTCAAAAATATGAACCAACTTTCACTGTTTCTAAAAATGAAAATTCTTCTTCAATCTCACTTTCATTTGAAGCAGATTTACAAACAGGTGAAACAACTGAAATTGTCTTTACTATTGGGGATAGTGTTTTTGCTCGAAAAAATGTTTTGGAATACAACAATCCAACTTCAATTTCAATGACACTTTCGCCAAAGCGAAATTATGTTCTTGATTTAGGGAAAAACATAAAATCAGTTGAATCAATCACAAACAACTCAACAAGCGAAACCGAAACGGCAACAATAAGTGCAAAATATGCCAGCGACTTTGCTGACAAAATCACTTTGCCTTTCAACCATATGTTTTCTGCATCTACTCCAAGATTCCTTTCAAAAGATGGCAATAAAATATTTTTTGTTAACAACGATTCAATCTATGGGTTTGTTAACAAAGATTATCAAATTTTAAAAATTGATGCAGACCATATAAGCTTGCATAATATATTTAAAATCGTGTCTTTTGACTCATTTGTGTTTATTATAACAAAAACCGCACCTTATGTGAATTGCTATGTTATTGAAAACTACAAATTAAAAGCTGTTCCATTTGATTTAACCGCTTATGAAAATTACAGCAAACTTTCAAATATATTTGACGCTGATATAACCATGGCAAAAGACGGAACTATTATGCTTGGCATTATTCTAAAACCAGAAAATTACGGTCATTGTATTTATTTTTCTTTTGACACAACAGAAAACAAATTTGTGTTTAGTTCAGCAAAAAGCTCACAGTATTATTTCACATACATTATTGCAATGTTCAAAAACAACTTTTGTGATGCTGCAATTCACTTTTTGAAGGAAGGAGAGATGAGTTTGGACTGCAGAATTGTTACATTTTCACCAAACACTAATGTTCGAGATGTTTTTACAAATGCAGCTTATTTTTACACAAAGGATACAAAACAAGTCTATGCAAAAAACAGAGCAATAATTGTTGAAAAAACGACAACTCCAAGTTTATGGGTATTCTATTATCCGCAGGTTTACAGATACAATTTGTCCATACTTGGAACTGAACTTGATGACTACATTTCGACAAATTTAATTTATTTGATTCAAAAGAAAACTGCCAACAGTTACAAAATCTATAATCTTGTTGGTTATGACACTCCAACAGAATTTTCAAATGGCTTTCCATCAGAAATTGACCAAAGCAAGATTTTAGATTTTGAGTTTTTGGGTGATACACTTTTAATTTTTATGGACAACAAAAATGAACCAATTGTTGCTTACAATTTAAAAGAAAACAGTATGCTTGTTGAAAACGTTAGTTCAAATGAACAAGAATACACTGTAAGTTGTTCAAAATACAATCTTTTAGGAACAAATAATGAGGGGGTGGTTGCAACATTTAGTGCAACAATATCATTATGATTTTTAACAGCAATTTATCAAGAATTCCAAGCGGAAAATATCCGTCGCTTTTTGCAAAAACTTCTAGCGAAATGGAATTATTCACATTCAACGAAACAACTTCAAAATTCCTTTTAACAACAGGGACTTTTGTTAAATGCAAAACATTGCAAACAAATCTGCCATACACTCACATGAGCAAAATTGCTGGCGGTGTAAAACTATTTGTTTGCTACAATAACAACTTATCGGTAATAGACAATGAAGAAAATTAAACTTAACAAAAATTATTACAAAAAGATTTTTGTTTTAAATAATTTATACAACTTAAACAATAAAATTAAAGGAGCACAAAATGAAAATAAGAGAAAAAATCAAGACTTATAACTTTTGGGTTAGTCTTGGAAGTGCTGTATTTTTGATTTTGCAAATTGCAGGACAAAAATTTGGCTTTTATGTTGATGAAGGTTTATTTCATGATTTTTTTACATCACTTTGCTCAATTTTGGTAATACTTGGAATCATAACCGCTCCAGCAGGAAAAGATGCTCAAAAAAAGCAAGATTTAAAACTAACTTTGTTTGAACCTGAAAAAGACACTATAACGAGAGATCAAGAAAACCAACTGTCTGAAAAAAATAATGAAATCCAAGGTGAACAAATTATGAATAAAGCCACAGAAAATAATGAATTAATTGAGCAACCAATTTGCGAAAATGAAGGTCAAACTGAAAACCAAACAATTGCCGAACAAACAGAGCAAGAAAACATCAAAGTTCAAAAAAATTATTTGACCGCTGAAAATCCTAATTTTGAATCAAACCAAACAGTTCAAGAATCTTCAACTGAAGAATTTTCAGGGCAGACTGCAGAACAGTTTTCACAAACAGATTCAAATCAAGAACAATCAATTGAACAACAAAATATTGATGCTGAACTTTATTCGACTGTTGGGTTTGATGGGTTTGATGATGATCCTGACGAAATAGTGGCAAATGTTCAAAACCAAAATGCAAACATTGAATCTAAAGAAATTCAAGAAAGAAGAGATTTGGCATATAAAAAATTTGCCGAAATGCTTGGAGATGATTCTTTAACAGTAAATTTAACAAAAGATGAATTTTACAAAATGATGGAAGATCATTACAATGCAATGCACTCAAACGATTAAAGAAACAAACGTATAAAAATTTTTAAAAGGGAAAATATATTAAAATATTTTCTCTTTTTTTATTGCAAAAACTTATTTGTAACAAAAAAACTTGATTTATATAATATTTTGGAATATAATACTAACAGGATTAAAGTTTTTTTCAGAATATTTTAATTTGTAATTTAAAAAGGTGGAAACTTTTATGTCTTACAAAAACTCCGTGAAACTTTTTGTTTCTAATTTTAATTTGGTTTGGAAACAATTGCTTTACATGCTTATTTGCGCAGGTATATTTTTGCTTTGCTTTTTTACAACATTAAATCCAATTGCGACACTTTTGAAAAACAATGGGATTTTTGATGAAATAAAAACAATCATTCAAACAGTTTATAGTTCTCCAAGTGAACTAGCTTTGATGTTAAGCGAATCATTTAAACATATAATAAACGTGATTACAGCAAATTTTTCAAGCATTTGGCTTCAAGTGCTTGGACTTATTATTCTTGGAATCTTTTTACCTAATATTTTGATTCAGATGTCATTTTTCAACCTTTCATCTATTCTTTATCAAAAATTGACAATGAATATGAATGTTAGATATGTTCAAAACGCTTTGCAAACTTTGAAAAGTTCATTTTTCTATGCTCTAGCAAACATAATTTTTAATCTTCCATTTTTTGCCTTAACAATGTTCTTGATTTACTTGTATCTAATCATCGCAACAACAGTTATGGCTTCAATCATTGGACTTATTATTTTGTCTGCAATTCTTTTGATTTTAACATCATTCAAAATAACAATCTTCACTTGTTATGTTGGATATATGGTTGAAAACAACGCAAATCCTTTTGTTGCATTTGGAAAAGGATTTGTTACATCTTTCAAACATTTTTGGAAAATCATTTCAATGAGCATAATTGTTTTGCTTACAATAATCTTTGTTAATGGATTTATTGCAGTGTTCACATTCTTCTCGGGACTTATTATTGTTATTCCTGGAACATTTGTGTTCCTTGCAATATATTACTTGGTTGTTTATTTCAACATCAAAGGGGAGAGATATTATCTTTCACCAAATCTTATTTTCAATCCTGTTAAGTATGTTGTTAAGCAAGATTATTTCACCGGAGAAGCTCTTCCTGAAGAAATTAAGGAAGTTCAAGTTACAACAACAAAAATGCCTAGAAAAAAACGTCAAACAAAATCAAAATCTAAAAAAACTAAAAAATCAAATAATAACGAATAATTAAAGGAATTTATATGAACGAAAATATTACAAATAATAATCAAAATCAGATTCCAGCTAACCAGCCACAATCTCCAAAAAAAAGAATATTTACTGAAACTGAACAAAATGCTGGAACATACAATGTTGGAATGAAAAAAGCAAAACCAACATTATCACAAAATCAAAAACAAAAAGTTTTAAACAAACTTGATGAAATCAACCCAGACCTTAAACTTGAAAATATGAATCAAGGTGAACTTTTAACAAAGGTTGCTGGAAATCATTCAAAATCAAAAAGCAATAAAGTAAAAATCATTTTCCTTGGTGGTATTGGCGAAATCGGAAAGAACATGACCGCCATTGAATGCGGTGATGATATGATTATCATTGACTGCGGACTTGCATTTCCAAGCGAAGATATGCCTGGCGTTGACTTGGTTATTCCAGATTTTACATATGTTAAAGAAAATGCAAACAAACTCAGAGGTATTGTTATAACTCACGGACACGAAGACCACATCGGAAGTTTGCCATATCTTTTGAAGGATGTTAAAGCTCCAATCTATGGCAGCCGTATGACCTTAACACTTCTTGACAATAAACTTCGTGAACACAAACTTTCAAACATCAAAGGCGTTTGTGTTAAACCTGGATATGTTATCAAACTTGGTTGCTTTACAATTGAATTTGTTAAAGTTAACCACTCAATCCCAGGAGCTTTTGCTCTCTCAATTGATTCTCCAGCAGGAACAATTTTCCATACCGGCGACTTTAAAATTGACTTTGAACCAATTGATGGTGAAGTTATCGACCTTCCTCGCATTGCTGAAATTGGAAGAAAGGGCGTAACATTGATGCTTGGCGAAAGCACCAACGTTGAAAGACCTGGTTACACAATTTCTGAAAAACGTGTCGGTGAAAATCTTGAAAGGGTATTCATTGACAATTCTGACAGGCGTATTTTTGTTGCGACATTCTCAAGTAACATATACCGTGTTGAGCAAATCATTGACCTTGCAATCAAATACAACCGTCGTGTTGCTGTTGTTGGTAGAAGTATGATTAACAACATTGATGCTGGAATGAAGATTGGTGCATTCAAATTTGACAAGAGTGTATTTATTGATATTGAAAAAATTGCTTCACTTGAAGACAAGAACGTTTTGGTTCTTTCAACAGGAAGCCAAGGTGAACCAACAAGTGCACTTTCAAGACTTGCAAGTGGTGAATTTAGCAGAGTTGAAATTGGCGAAAACGACACCGTTATCTTCTCAAGTTCTCCAATTCCAGGTAATGAAAACATGATCAACGCCGTTATAAACAACCTTTACAAAAAAGGTGCTATTGTTGTTACTGAAAACGTTCATGCATCTGGTCACGCTTGCCAAGAAGAATTAAAAACTATTCACAATCTTCTTAACCCAAAATTCTTTATTCCTGTTCATGGTGAATATAGACACTTAAAAGAACACGTTTTGTTATCACAAAAAATCGGTATGCCAAAAGTTAACTGTTTGATTCCAGAAATCGGAAACGTTGTTGAAATCACAAAGAATTCTATGGTTCTTAAAGGCAATGTTCAAGCTGGGGAACAATTAGTTGACGGACTTGGCATTGGAGATGTTGGAAGCGTTGTTCTTCGTGATAGAAAATTGCTTTCAGAAGATGGACTTGTTATTGTTGTTATTGGCGTTAGCGATGCAACAGGCGAGCTTGTTAATGAACCATACTTAATCACTCGTGGATTTGTTTATACCGACGAAGCAGAAAAATTAAATGAAGATGCAAAATTAGTTTTGCATGACACAATTGCAACATTAAATTTAAGAGAAAACCATGATTGGAACGAAATTAGAAATCAAATCAGAAAACCACTTCGTAATTTCTTCTACAAACGCACAATGAGAACTCCAATGATTCTTCCAATCATCTTTAGAATATAATTATGGATAATTTATCTCAAAAAGCAAAAGAAAATGGCATTCCGATAATTCGTGAAAATAGCCATGATATTTTGATAAAACTTGTTAAAAACTCAAATGCAAAAAGAATTCTTGAAATTGGCACTGCCATTGGCTATAGTGGTATTGCCATGCTCAAAAATTCAAATGCAAAACTAACAACAATTGAACATAACAAAGATTTTGTTAAGCAAGCACACAAAAACTTTAAAAAAGAAAAACTCTCAAAAAGAGTAACTATAATCTATGGTGACGCCCTTGTTGAAGTTGCAAAAATGGTAGCTTCAAAAAAATATGATGGCTACTTTGATTTCATTTTTTTGGACGGACCAAAAGCTCAATACAGTGGTATGCTTGAAAATCTTTTGATTTTGCTAGCAAATGGCGGAACATTTGTTGCTGACAATGTTTTGTTTCATGGATACATTGACGGAAAAAATGCAATGCCAACAAAACGATATAAAACAATTGTTAAACGATTAAACGATTTTATAGAAAACTGCAAAAAACATCCAAATTTGACGAAATTTGAATTAATTTCAGTTGAAGATGGCATGATTTTTGCAAAAAAGGTAAACAATGAAAACAAATAAAATTGAACTTTTAGCCCCAGCAGGTGATATGGAAAAATTAAAAACAGCATTGCACTTTGGTGCTGATGCTGTTTATTTTGCTGGAAAAAATTATGGGCTGAGAGCTTTTGGAACAAACTTTGAAAACTTTTCAATCAAAGAAGCAATGGACTACATCCATAGCCATGGCAAAAAGGGTTATGTAACTTTGAATGTTTATGCTAGGCACGATGATTTCAAAAACTTAAAAGAATATGTTCAAACACTTGTTGATGCAAACGTTGATGCTGTTTTGATTTCTGACCTTGGAATATTTTCATTTGTTCACAAAAATTTTCCAAACCTTCCAATTCATGTTTCAACACAAGCAAACACAACAAACGCATATGCCGCAAAAATGTGGAGTGAACTCGGCGCCGAAAGAGTGGTTCTTGCAAGAGAACTTGACATTGATGAAATAAAAGAAATATCAAAACAAAATCCAAATTTGGAACTTGAAGCATTTGTTCATGGAGCAATGTGCATAAGCTATAGCGGAAGATGTTTACTTTCAAACTACTTAACTGGAAGAGATTCAAACCATGGCGAGTGTGTTCAAGCCTGCAGATGGAAATATTTTGTTCATGAAGAATCAAGAACGGATGAAAATCTTGAGCTTCAAGAAGATGAACGTGGAACATATATTTTTAATAGCAAAGATTTAAACCTTATTGAATATATTGACAAAGTTTATGATGCGGGAGTTTATAGCTTAAAAATTGAAGGCAGGATGAAATCACCATATTATGTTGCAACAGTTGTAAACGCTTATAGAAGAGCAATTGACTACATGCTTGACTGTAAAGAAAAAGGTATTGAATATCATGCACCAAAAAACTTGGTTGAAGATTTAAACAAACCAAGTCACAGAAAATATACAACTGGTTTTATGTTTAATGACGGAAATGTTAGACAAAATTATGAGTCATCAATTCAAGAACAAGAAAGCAAATTTATGGCTATTGTTATTGACAAAAAACCAGGCAAAATTTTGATTGAACAACGTAACAAATTTTCAGTTGGCGATAGTCTTGAAGTTCTTTCACCAACAGATGCTTTTGGAAAATCAATTGTTGTAGATAGTATGATTGACACCGACGGCAATGAAGTTGTTGAAGCAAAAAATGTTCAACAAAAACTTTGGATTGAAACTGATCTCAATATTGAGATTGGAGATATTTTACGTAAATAATCGCAAAAGTGTATATTTTTCATAAAAATTTACTAAAAAATGCAGTTTTTGTAAAATTTTTTATTTATCAAAAATTGTCATAATCAAACAAAAATAAACATAAAGTTACAATAAGGGGGCTTTATGTTTTTTTCTACATTCTTTTCATTACTTGCGAAATTATTCTTTTTTACTGGAAGAGTTGAAACAAAAAATACTTTTGAAAAACCATTATCAAATGAAGAAGAAAAAAAATATTTTCTGCTTATGAAGCAAGGAAACTCTGCAGCAGAAGAAATTTTGATTAAACACAACTTAAGACTTGTTGCTCATATCTCAAAGAAATATAAAAACTCAAACATTGATATGGATGATTTAATTTCAATTGGTTCAATCGGTCTTATGAAAGCCATAAAGACCTTTTCATATGAAAAGGGAAATAGTTTTTCAACATACGCATCAAGATGTATTGAAAATGAAATTTTAATGACCTTTAGATCCGACAAAAAGAATGCCAGCGCAGTTTATCTTGATGATATAATTTCAGTTGATAAAGACGGCAACAACTTATCGCTTTTTGAAATTATTAAAGACAACAGTGTCTGTATTGAATCGCAAGTTGAAAACTCAATACTTTACAAAAAGATTGAAAAATTGATTCAAACAAAATTATCACCAAGGGAGCGTGACATAATAGTCAGACGCTATGGACTATGTGGT
>CAKVMF010000013.1 GCA_934771675.1 uncultured Clostridia bacterium | reverse complement strand
ATCGTTGAGATTAAAAATCAGGATGAATATAGAAATTTAAAAAGACATTCAATAAATCATTTTTATGAAAAACTTTTAAAACTTAAGGATACAATTAACACAAGTGCAGGAAGAAAAATTGCAGAAGAAAGAACCGAGTTTATGAAAAAATATCTAGATGAATTTTATGCAGAATGGAATGGTGAGAGATAATACCTAAAAACAAAAAACACACAAGATATTGTGTGCTTTTCTTTTTTTTCGTGATTTTTTCATAAAAATTTTATAATTTTTGCGATTTTTTTAAAATTCTTTTAAGTTATCTCTAGCAAAGAGTTGTTTAATTGCGACTTCTTTTGTTATCTTTCCATGAATAACATCATAAACGGTTTTTGTTATTGGAAGTTCAACACCAACCTTTTCAGCAAGGGTTAAAAGAGCTGCGGATGTTGAAACGCCTTCGGCAAGTTTTTCAAATGGTTTGTTTTGCGCAAAAGATTCGCCCCACATTCTATTGTGTGAATACTTTGAAAACAATGTTGCTTCATAATCACCAAGGTGGCAAAGTCCGTATGCTGAAAGTTCATTTCCTCCGCAGGCTTTGATGAGTCTTGAAATTTCTCTTGCTCCACGTGCCATAAGACCGCCTTTTAGAGATGAAAATCCCATTCCGTCAAGAAGTCCAGCTGCAATACCCATAACATTTTTTGAAGCTGCTCCAATTTCAGAACCAACAATATCTTGACCTTGATAAAATCTTATAAGGTCTGAGCGCAGGTGTTTTGCTAAAAACAGAGAGAGTTCGGCATTGTATGAATCAATAATCATAACGCTAGGAACACCATTTACAAACGACTGAATGTGTCCAGGTCCTACCCAAACTGCGATATTGTCTTTTGGAACTCCGTTTTCGATCAATATTGTTGAAAGTCTATCGCCAGTTTTTTCTTCAATACCTTTCATGCACAAAATATATTTTTTATTTTGATAGCCTGCAATTTTTGAAACGTTCCCCATAAGTTCACGCACGGCTTGCGAGCTTATTGAAATAATTATGTATTCGCTAGCATTGACTGCTTCATCAAGATCGGTTGTGAGTTTGATTGATTCAGGAAGTGTAACATATTCATTTGTTCTGGTCTTTAAAAGATTTTCAATTTCAGGAAAACCTGCACGTCCCCAGACTGTCACATTATTCCCAATTTTGTTTAAATACCATGCAATAAATGAGCCCCATCTTCCGCATCCAAGTAAAGTAAAATTCATAACATTCTCCTTTAATACAAATATAATAGCACAATTTATTGAAAATGCTAAATCATTTTAAGTTTTTAATGCAAAATAATTGTTAATAATAATTGAAAAAATGACAAAAATTTGTTATTATAAGCATATGGAATTGTTTCAAGAAAAAGATTTGAAAAAACTAAATGGTTTGGCTGATGAATACCAAACTGTTTTGTCGTATCTTGAAATGCCTGAAATTGTTTCTGATGCAAAATTGTTAAAGTTTTATCAAAGGCGAAAAAATGAACTCTGCAAAGTTGTTGAAGATTATTTGACTTACAACAAAAACATTGCTGATCTTGATGCTTTGAATGACATTTTTCAAGAAAAACAGATTGAAAATGCAGATTTTGAAATTGAAAAACATTCAATAGAACAAAAGCAAAAAGATTTGATTGAAAAAATTAATCATGAATTATTTGAACTCAAAAATCTAAAACAAGAAAATGTTACAATTGAAATCAATTCAAAAGATGATGGTTCAAATATAAAATTAATTTTAACTGAAATTTTATCAAAGTTTTGTGAACAAAATGACTTTGATTTAAAAATGGTAAGTCAAGGTGAAACGGATGTTTTTGAAATTGAAGGAAAGGGCGCATATGAGCGACTTAAAAATTTGAATGGGCTTGCAAAATATGTGGAGTTTGGAAAGGAAAGTTTTGCAACGATTGTTGTTTTAAAAAATTCTGTGGAAGAAATGGAACTTAATGAAGATGATTTTGAAATTCAAACTTTAAAATCAAGTGGTGCAGGTGGTCAGCATATAAACAAAACTGAATCTGCAATAAGAGTGATTCACAAACCTACGGGAATAACTGTTAAGTGTGAAGACCAACGTAGTCAAACTCAAAACAAAGAAAAAGCCATCCAGTTAATCAAACAAAAAATAATGCAAAAAAATGAAGAAAATTTAAAAAATAATATAAAAATTCAAAGAAATAATTTAAAAAATGCGATTTTTTCTTCAACGCCTTCAGTTGTTATTGATATTGATAAAAATAAATTTGATGTGTGTGGGTTAAAAGCAACTATAAAATTTAGCGAAGCAAAAAAGGGTAATTTGAAAATTTAGGAGAATCATGAATCTTTCAGAAGAAATTATTATTGAAGTTAATGTAAATAAACAAATTCTTTCAAGTGAATGTAGAATTTTTAAAACTGAAAGATTCTTTTTGCAAACAAAAAAAATCTCTTCAATTGACAGGTTGGTTTTGAAAATTGCAGAATCAATTGAACTGAAAATTGATGAGATTTACAAAGCTTTTTCAAATGGTGAAAAAATTAAGTTTAAAGTTAGCACAATTGACAAAGCATTTTCATTTTTAGTCACTATAAAAAATACTCACGATAAAGATGTTGTTATAAAAGATATTGTTTTTGAAAAGGTTTTAAGTGAATTTGAAAATGTTAAAATGAATGACCAAAGAGTTAATATTTATCTCAAAACAAATAAGATTTTTTCATGTTTGTTTAAAAGTGGTCTTGACGATGAAGATGTAAGTTTGGATAAACTTTATTATGTTTCGGGAAGTGATTATGTAAACTTTCCTATGCTTAGTGAAAAACAACAAAAACTTGTTTCAATTGAAAATGAAAATGTTTTGGTTCAAGGTGTTGCAGGAAGCGGAAAAACAAATATTTGTATAAGCAAAATTATTTTTGCTGCCTGCAAGGGTTATGCTGGGAAAGTGTTGTATTCAACTTTTTCACGTGGTCTTATTTTGGATACGAAAAATAAACTTGAAGTTTTTAAAAACACGGTTAAAAATTTTGTTGATGATTACAAAAATGGAAGATTAGTTTTTCTTGATAAAGACAGAAAACGTGCCATTGAAAATAGACTTGGAATTTTTATTGTTGCAGACAATGAAACAAATGTAATAAAAAGACTTGAAGGAATAGTTTCGTTTTTGGAAAACCAAGTTGATTACTTTTTGCTTGAAGATATCTACAAATCATATTTTGATGAAAATATTAATATTTGTGATGAGCACATGTTTATTGATGATTTTGTTAAAAATATGAAAAATCATCAATTGAAAAATAGGCTTGAAAAATTAAAAAATATTTCGCTTTCAGTTTGTTACAAGGAAATCTATGGTATGATTCTTGGAACTGCAACTGATTTGCAAAATGAAATGATATCTTTTGAAACATATAAGCAAATTCGTGAAAAGTGTTTTGAAAGGCAAGAACTTGAAGTTATTTATGAACTTGCAAAAGAGTTTGTAAATTACAAAAAATCGCAAAATCTTACAGATAACAATGAAATTTCGATAAAATTATTAAAAAATAAAGAAAAACTGAAAAAATATTCACTTTCTATTATTGATGAGGTTCAAGATTTCACTGAAATTAATTTGAGATTAATAGATTCAATTTCAATAAAATTGTTTGCTGTTGGCGATGCTCTGCAAATGATTAATCCAACATATTTTAGTTTTGCAGGACTCAAGCGAATCATGTTTAAGCAAGATTTGACGAATGTTGCAGAACTTGAGTGTAATTATCGTAACAACAAAAAGATTGTTGAGATTTTGGACAATTTAAGCAAAATTAATGTTAAGGCGTTTGGAACGCACAGCTTTGTTTTGTCTGGTGAAAGTATGGATGAGGGGTCGTCTTCAAATGCGATTTTTGTTTCTAATAAAGAATTTTTGGAAAAGATAAAAAATCAAAAATTTGAAAACTTCACAATTTTGGTTTCATCTCCAGAAGAAAAAGAAAAATACAGAAAGTTGTTTAACAGACAAGAGATTTTGACAATTGCTGAAATTAAGGGACTTGAAAGAGATACTGTTTTACTTGTTAATGTTTTGTCTTCAAACCTTGATAAATGGCAAAAACTTGAAAGGTTTAACACAAACCACAAAGAAGCGGATGAAAATTCAGTTTACAGATATTATTATAATTTGTTTTATGTTGGGCTTTCTAGGGCAAAACATAATTTGATAGTTTTTGAAAATGAAAAAGTTCCACTTTTTGATACATTTTTTGATGAAAACTTTGAATGTTTAACAGCTGAAAAAGCTTATGATAAATTTGCGGAAATTATTAGCAAAATTGAAATTGATGATGATGAGATTTGGGCTAGAATCAATGAATTTATCAAGGCTGGTCAGTTTGATAATGCTAGGTTCTATATTCCAAGATTTGAAAATTCTGTTTATGCGACCCAAGCGCAGGAAAAGATTGATGCTTATCAGTTTTTTGTTTTTAAAGGCAAACATCGTGATGCTGGCATCAAACTTTGGAAAGCTGGTTTAATAAAAGAAGCAAAAGAACAATTTATGCTTTCTGGAGATCAAAAACTTATTGATTTTTTGGATAGCTTGGAGTCGAAAAATAATTCAACACTTGATACAGATATAGTTAAATTTTTCTGCGACTTTGAAGATAATGAAGACGCTCAAAAGTTGATTGTTGAAACCATTAAACTGGATTTGGCAAATTGTAAAAAAATTCATAATCAAACAAAAAGTTACTTGAAAATTTTAAAGGAGAAAAATAATGGATAATAATGAAGTAAATGAACTTATTGATGCGTTTGTTGGATATAGAGAAATGCTTGTTCCAATTCAATCAGACTTGCATGAATTTTTGTCAACATATGAAGCGCTTCAAAGTGATATTTCAAAAATAGACGCAGCATTTTCAGGGGATGTTCAAAAGAAACTTTCAGAAATTTATGACTTGCTTGCAAAACAAGCAGAAAAATCTGAAATGTTAACCAGAAAAGTTGATCAGTTTTTGACAAGTTCAAACAAGTATACCGAAGAAGTTGACAAACTGATTTCAACATTTGAAGATATTTCAAATAGAATTAACACGGTTAATGAAATTGAATCAAAGGCTGAAGAACAAATTGGTCGTCTTGATGAGATTATTGAAGAAAAGAAAAAATCATATAATCTTAAAGACTTGGAAAAAAGTCTTGATTCATACAATGCAAACTTGCAAACAGTTAACGACTTTATAAATAAAAAAGTTGCAGAAAATATTGTTGAAAATTCAAAAGCCATTCAATCTGTAAAAGATGGTAATGAAAATATTGCTAAGCGTCTTGAAGAAGAAAACAAAACGATCAGTGATTTGGTTAGTCAATATTCATCATCAAATGAACTTTTGAAAAAAATAGTTGAAAAACAAGACGTTAATGAATCTTATATTTTTGACATATTAGACAAATGGGCCGAAGAACGACAAGTTAAGATGAAAAAATAGGGGAATAATGGAACAGAAAAAGGCGGAACAAATTTTTGAAGCAATCAAGAAAGATGACTTGAAATTATTTTCAAGTCTTTTCGTCTGGCAAACAGATTTTAATCTCTGCTATGGAAGATTTCCGTTGCTTTCAGTTTTGTATCTTTATGGTGCATATAGCATACTATCGAAATATGAAAAAAGTTTGCTTCGCATTGGAAATTATGACACGGTTTATGAACCTTTTGATTTGTATAAAAGGTTTGTTAAGGTTTCAAAAAAGAGTTTAAAATTATTTGCTCTTTCAGATTCAAAATGTTATCCAGTTTTGATGCTTGGAATTTTGGATGAACGAGAATTGTTGCTTAAGCGTTATAAAAATTTATATAAAACTGTAGAAATTTCACAAATTTTATGTAAAATATACAAATTAAACCAAAATATTGAAATAATGGTTAAGGATGACAAAATCGCTTTTCCTAGCAAACAAAATGGAAAATGTAAGTTTAAATTTAAATTGCTTGCATGTTTAATGAGTGTTGTTTTGTTGTTTTCATGTTTTTCAATAGCTTTTGTTAGATCAACATCTGGACTTGGAACAAAGAGTAGCCCAGTTTTGATTACAAATGAAAGTGAATTTGTTGCAGCACTTTCTAAAAAGAAAAAATATTACAAGCTTTGCAATGATATTGAACTTTCAAGTGAAATTCAGATTGACAATTTTTCAGGAGTAATTGATGGCAATGCTCACAAACTTATTTTGAAAAATACAAGCAAGCCGTTATTTAAAAATTTGAATGGAACAATTAAAAACTTAACAATTGGGTCGGTTGATATTTCTGGTGAAATTTTGCAAAACTTTTCATGTTTAGCTGAAAAAGTGTATGGTTATGTTGTAAATGTTGGAATTTCTCTTAATATTGATGTTAGTTTTTCCGTTTTAGAAGATACATATATATCTGGAATTACAATTGAAAATTATGGGGTTATTGACCAAGTTAAAGTTGAAATTTTTGGAAGAGCAAAAAACAATGGAAAAACAAATTGTTATGTTTCGGGTGTTGCTGGTGAAAACTATGGTTCAATTTCAAACTGTGAAATTGCTTCAAATGATTTTGAAAGTGTGAGTGTTGATATATCTGGAATTACAATAACAAATGTTGGTTCAATAAATTCTTGTTATAACTTTTTAAATTTAAGTCAAACAACGAATATTGAATGGCATCCAAATGTTTCTGGAATTGCAAACACAAATAGTGGTATGATAACAAACTGTGTAAATCTTGGGAAGATGATTTCAGATTCGTCACTTCAGACGCTTCCAAAAGACGACAATGGAAATGATTCGCAAATTGTTGTTCTTGCTGGTGGTATTGTTTGTCAAAATGTTGGAACAATAACAAATTGTCGAAACTTTGGTGATATAAAAACTACTGCAGTTGCGGGATATTGTTATTCAGGTGGAATTGTTTCGCAACATTCACAAAATGAAAATTTTGAAAATCAGGTTTCTTATTCAAAAGCTAAATGCTCAATTGTTGCAAATTCCGAACTAAACCAATCATTTGCGGGTGGTGTTGCCGGATTTTCGTCTTCGATTATTGACCATTCAGCTTTTGAGGGAAATATAACTTTAAATGCTTCAAGTGTTGGTTTTGCGGGTGGTATTGTTGGACTTAACAACTACTATTATAGTAATTCAGGAAATGGTGTTATTTCAAATTGCTATGCTTCAACAACTTTTGCAGCTTTGGATGAAAAAAATGTAGGAAGTGTTAAATTTTTTGGAATAGTTGGTTTGATTCAAACATCAATTAATGGTTATCCTCTTGCAAATTGTTACTATGTTAAAAATGAAACTTTTGCTTATGATAAAAATAATTATCCAGCGTGTTACACAAAGGTTGTTGATTTTTTTGGGACTGTGAGTGTGACAGTTATCTCTGATAATGCAAATTATGCAATCGGTGTTAATTCGATTGATGAAATTTCTAGTGAGGTGTTAATTGCTGATGAAATTTAGTGAACTTATGTTTAGATTAAAAACAAACAAATTTTTAATGGGACTGTTTATTGGAATAATATGTTTGTGTGTTTTTGATTTATTTGTTATAATTTTTGATGTGATTGAACTTATTCAGATTCAAGCCAATGTAAGTTTTATTGCTTCAAGTTTTGTTTGGGTAAATGCAATTGCTATTGCGGTCAATTTGATTATGGCGGTTGCAATTGTTGTTTTAAAAATATTGAAAAGGATTTAGTATGGATTACGAAAAGATTAAAAATGAAGAACCAGATATTTCAAAATTGAAAGTTATTATCTTTGATTTTGATGATACACTATATTCGGGTGGAAGTTGGGATAATTATTATCCAACATGCTATAACTTTTTGGCTTCAGTTGGCGTGGGAAAGGATGCTGCTGAAGTTGAACATTTGTTTAACACAAAGTATGCAAAATATCATCATATAAGTATGAAATCATGCATTTATTTTGCGGAACATGATATGGATGTTAATCTTTTATATGATTATTTTAATAAAAACATCTACAATATAACCAGTGAAAATATGCAATTTATGGATTACTCATTGCTTAAAAAGTTGGCAAGAAATTATGTTTTGTGTATGGTTACCGATAGTCCTGAAAACTATATTAAACACTATGCGCAAATGTTTGGTTTAGATTTAAGCGTATTCACAAAAGTTTATTGCAATAAACATGAATCAAGTGATTTTTCAAAGAGTTTTTATATTTCAAAATGTGTAAGCGAAATGGGTGCAAAACCAAAAGAAGCGGTTATGGTTGGCGATAATTTTTATGCGGATATTTTGCCAGCACGAAATGTTAAAATTCAAACAAAATTTGTTCATTCAGTTAAAGACACTGAAGATTTTGTTAAGAAACTTATTGAAGCCAAGAAAAAGTAAAATTGACAATTTATTTGACCAAAAAACATATAAATTGGTATAATAAGTTTGTTATGGGGATACACAAATGAAAGGTTATGATTTTGATAAAACTATCTATAAAGGTGATAGTTCAACAGATTTCTTTTTATACATGATTTTTACAAGGGGTTACTTGCTGTTATTCTTTCCATGGTTCTTGGTTGTGCTTGCACTCTATGGGATGAAAATCTTGAGCAAAAAGAAGACTAAGCAGTGTTTATTTTTCTTTGTTCCATGGTATAAAAATATAGACAAAATTGTTGATAAGTTTTGGAGCAAAAATGCGAACAAAATTCAGCATTGGTATGCAATTCAAAAATCTGATGATGATGTGATTATTTCTGCATCACTTGGATTTATTATCAAACCAGTTGTTGAAATGCTTAACGTTAAAGTTTGGTTTGCAACAAACTACAATATTCATACAGGAAAGATTTCTGGTGAAAATTGTTATGGTGAAGCAAAAGTTACAGAATTTAGAAGATTCTATCCAAAAGAAACACTTGATGCGTTTTATTCAGATTCAATGAGTGATTTGCCAATGATGAAGATTTCAAAACGAGCATTTTTGGTTGATGGTGAAAATGTGAGTGAAGTTACTGAAAAGATTAAAGAAATGTAAAATAATTTTCACATAAGATTAAGCGGAATAGACCCTCACGTCAGCCTACGGCTTTCTCAGGACGACATGCTCGGAATAGTTGGCTTACTATAGATTGAATATTGGTTGAAGTAAGTGTTAAAAATTTAAACAAAAAACAAAAAAGCACCGAATTGGTGCTTTTTTCTATGATTTTTTATCAATATTTTTAAATTTTTGCGATTTTTTTATTTGCGTGGTAAAACATTTTTACTGTTTAAAAAATTTATTGCGATTTTCATGATTTCTTCATGAATTGCATCAATAGTTTTTAAATTGCCACTATCATCCAAACAGTGAATTATTGTCCAACCGAATTTTTTTGCAAGATTGATACCGTTGTTGTATGCGTTTGTCATATATTCTGTGTCAGATTCTAAAATGTCTTTTGTTGAACCGTTTTTAAGTTCTGCTCTAGCATGAGCGAGCTCCAAACTTTTTTCAACAGGCATTTCGATAAAGAATACCAAATCTGGTTTTGGCAAATGGAATTTTCCATATTCAAGGTCTGACATAAAATCAAGATATTTCAGTTTTTCGTTTGGATCTGCAATCCTTGAAGTGTGGTGAATAAAGTTTGATTGAACATATCTATCAAACAAGATTATTTCGCCATTTTCATAATGTGGTCTTATTGTTTTTTTGTAAGTGCAAAGGCGGTCAACAGCATAGAGAACTGAAGCTTCATATGCATCTAAACAATTTGCTGTGTCGCCAAGTTCGCCATCAAGATACATTTGAACAGGCATTGCCGATCTACTTCCATAATTTGGAAAAGATTGGTCAAAAACTTTGTAGCCAAGCTTGTTAAGATCACCAAGAAGCAGTTGTTGTTGAGTGTGTTTTCCTGAACCGTCGGTTCCTTCAATTGAAATTATTGTTCCATTCATATTTTTACCCTCTGAAAATAGTTTATAAAAATTGAATGGTAAAGTAAAATGAAATGAGGTTTAAAAAATATTTTGGTAAAATTTTACAAATTTCAATTTGGCTGGAAAGTTGTTTGACAAATCTAAACGAAAATGATTTTTAGGTGAATTGATGAAATTACGCCATTTTTTAGTATTTTTTATTAATTTTTGCGATTTTTTATAAAATTTATTTTGTTTTTGCAGTTTTTAAGTATTCATAAATCTTTGAAAGTGGAACAATTTCAACACCTTGCTCTTCAATTGCCTTTGCAGTGTCAAGTATTGCTTTTGCGGTGTTTGTTCCGCCTTCTGCTCCCACATGGCCGATAACAATTGCATAACCTTTTTCTTTGGCTGTTTTTGCACCTTGATTCAGTCTATAAACGACATTTGTATAAGACTTGTTTTTATCTGCTTCCAAAAATTCATCTCTTCCAAGATAGATTGAATTTGTATCTTTGCAAGCTTCTTCAATTGCTTTGGTTTCAATTGTTCGGCTATCAAGAAAATACAAGTTATGTTCTTTTGCGTAATTGTAAATTGCAGTCATTAAGGTTTTGTTTCTGCTGACTCCTGAGCCAATATGAATGTTGAAACCTTTGATTTCAGGGAACTCTTTTCTGCAATCATTAATTTTTTTGCAGGCAGCTTCAGGTGAATCAAAATTTCGAATATAAACATTTCCATACCAACTTTCAGGCAAGTGAACATGCGACTCCATTGGCATATGCAAAATTATTTCTTTTCCTGCCGCTTCAAGCTGGCTGATATTTTTCTTTGTGTTATCGGTTTTTGGGATAACCGCTGCGGTGATTGGAACAGAAGAGTTTAAAAGAATATCAACACCACTTTGGTCAAAACTTCCAAAGTCATCAATAACGATACTCATCATTGGTTTTTGAGAAGTGTTTAAGCTATCAGCATTTGCACTGTGTTTTGGTGTTTTTGGTGCGGCAAAAGCCAGAGTTACCAAAAGCATTAATATTATTGATTTGATTAATTTTTTCATAATTTTAGTATTTGACTTTTTATTTTAAATTATTTATTTTTTTGAACTTTTTTCAAATTGACTTTATATGCCTTTTGGTTTACTATTATAGTTATGATATTGACTGGAACAATTGAAAATATAATCTATCGAAATAGTGAGAATAGTTACACAATTCTCAGTCTTTTTTCAGGTGGAAGAAATATAACTGTTGCGGGAAAATTTCCAATTGTTGGCAAGGGCGAAACATTAACGCTTGAAGGCGAGTTTAAAATTAACAAAAGATATGGTGAACAATTTGAAGCGGAAAGTATCAAAGTTGACAAACCAACAGATTGCGGATCAATTGAAAAATATCTTTCATGTGGGCTAATTTCTGGGGTGGGTGAAGTTACAGCAAGAAACATTGTTAAGATGTTTGGTGAAAAAACTCTTGAAATTATTGATGAACAACCTTTCAAACTTGCAGATGTTAGGGGAATAAGTGCAAAAAAAGCGGCTGAAATTCACAGAGCTTATCAAGATATTAAAAAGATGCAAGAAGCAGTTATGTTTTTGCAAAAGTATGATATTTCAATTAACATGGCCGTTAAAATTTTTAACAAATACAAATATAGAACTGAAGAAGTTTTGATGGCTAACCCTTACAAACTTATTGAAGATATTGATGGTATTGGGTTTAAAACTGCTGACAAGATTGCAATGAAACTTGGCATTCAAAATGAAAGTTTGGTGAGAATTAAAGCTGGAATATTATTTGCACTTTCAGATTATGCAGAAAAACAAGGTTCAACAGTTGCATTTGCGGATGATCTCAAAAGAGAGTCCTTATTGGTTTTGGAACTTGATGAAGATAAACAAGATTTGATTGAAAGTGGTCTTGTTGACCTTGAAATTTCAGGGCTTATACGAAAACTTGAACTTGAGGACCATGAAGTTTATGCGATTTCAAAATACTATTCAATGGAAAGTTATATTGCAAGAAAACTCGTTAATTTGAATGTTAACAGCGAGATTGTAAAGTATGGGTCTATTGAAGAAATTGAACAATATGAAAGTCTAAACAAGATCGAACTTCATGAAAACCAAAAGAAAGCGATTTTGGCAGGAACAAGTGAAGGGGTTGTTGTTATCACTGGTGGCCCAGGAACTGGAAAAACAACAATTGTTAAGTGTATTTTGAAAATATTGAAAGGTCATGGACTCAAATGTATGCTTATGGCTCCAACTGGCAGGGCTGCAAAAAGATTGGAAGAGCAAACAGGCGAACCGGCTAGCACAATCCATAGAGCTTTGGAAGCAAACTTTGCTGGAAGTGGCAGAGGATTCTCACATGATGAAAACAATCCGCTTGAAGCTGATGCAATTATTGTTGATGAAGTTTCAATGCTTGATGTGTTTTTGATGAGTTCACTTTTAAAGGCTATCAATTTTGGAACAAGACTAATTTTGGTTGGTGACAAGGATCAGCTTCCAAGTGTTGGAGCGGGGAATGTTTTGGCAGATATTATTGCCAGTGAAAAATTTAAAGTTGTTGAACTCACGCAGATTTTTAGACAGAGTGAAGACAGCATGATTGCTCAAAATGCTCATAAGATTAACAATTCTGAAATGCCAGATTTGCTTCAAAAATCCAGCGATTTCTTTTATAGCAAAACGAGTGATCCTGAAATGGTTGCCAGCGAAATTGTTTCACTTATAACCGAACGTATACCAAAATATTTTGGAATTTCAAGTGATGATATTCAAGTTATTGCTCCTATGAAGGCTGGGCTTGCTGGGACACTTAATCTCAATGTTTTAATTCAAGACAAGCTTAACCCAAGACAGCCGGACAAGAAGGAAATTGAACTCCACAAACGAATTTTTCGTGTTGGTGACAGAGTTATGCAAATTGTGAATAACTATGACCGTGAATGGGAAAAAATGAACAGTTTTGGCTATGCGACCTATGGCTCG
>CAKVMF010000012.1 GCA_934771675.1 uncultured Clostridia bacterium | reverse complement strand
ATGGTAGAGCATCTGATTTGTAATCAGACGGTTGTTGGTTCAATTCCGACCACCGGCTCCATTGGGAAGATTGCAGAGCGGCCAAATGCAACGGACTGTAAATCCGTCGACTTTCGTCTTCGATGGTTCGAATCCATCTCTTCCCACCAAAAAACACTTCTTTTGAAGTGTTTTTTCTTTTGCAAAAACAGCAGACAATTAGTTTATCGGCTGCTTTTTTGTTTTATCTTAGATTATGATTTTATTTTTTACATTTGGTTATATTAAAATTGTTCAATGTGAAACAAACTAAAAACTTAATGTAATCACATTTAATTGACTTTATTTATATATTTTTTAAAATTATAAGTAGGTAATATTATGAACAGAATTTATTGTGCAATAGGTAAAATTGTTGAAGTGACTCAAAACATTGAACTTGATATTGGCGAGATTATTGAAAAATCTGAAATTATTAAAGAATTTTCAAGACATATTCGCATGACAAAGCAAGATTATGATCAAGTTGTTGGTGATGCTGGTTACTTGCGTGAAAAAATGGATTCCATGACTTTTGGACAAATGATTGGAATTGTTTATGATTCAAAAAGTTTGAGTTATGACGAAATTAATGATTTAAAAGCATTGCTTGAAAAAAGAAACTATTTTACACATGAGTATTTTAAGTATACAAAATTTGGTGTCAATCCAAAAGAAGAGTTCATTATTGAAGAATTTGAGGCATTAAAAGTTTATTTGGGTTCGCTCAAAAAAATGTTATCTAGGCTTGAAATGATAAAGGCTGGTCAGATTGACAGGCTTGAATATTTGATGCAAAAAAATAATTTGAATGGTTAGTGTAAGATTATGAGAGAAAAGATTATTAAATTAAAAAATGGTGGGGTCTTGATTTATGAAAAATCAAAACTAAACAATTGTTCGGCTGTTGAAGTTGGCTTTTTGTCAGGCTCTTTTGTTGAAAAGAAACCCGGAACGGCACATATGCTTGAACATAATCTTTTCAAAAAAACAAAAACTAGAACGAATGCAATGGTTGAAAGTGATAGAAACAAGATTGTTTTTTTGAATGCTTCAACCAGTATGGATTATTTGGTTATTAAGTTTTTTAGAACAAACAAACTTATAAATGAATCTCTTGATTTCGCTTATGATATTTTGATGAATTCTATTATTGATGATGAATATTTTGAAAATGAAAAAGGCGTTATTAGTGAAGAATTAAACATGTGTCTTGACAATGAAAGTCGTGATATTTTTGTAAAAAACCTAAAGCAGACTATTGCTGAAGCAAAGAGCTCGTCAGACATTGTTGGAAAGACCACTAAAAATATAAATTCAATAAAATTCAGCGATTTGAAAAATTATAAAACCAAAAATTTTGTTGGAAATAATTTTGTGGCATCAGTTGTTAGTTCGCTTTCATTTTCAAAAATTAAAAAGTTGATTAATAGCAAATTTGTAAAAAATATTCCTTATAAAGATAGTTACAAACCAGAAAAAAAATATTATGATGTTTGTGATGTTAATATGCCAAGTTCTGTTAAAATATTTAAAACGCAACAAGAAAAAGTTACTGCGATTTTATCAATTAAGTTGGATGTTAACGAGCTTGATATTTACACAAAAAATTACAATTACGTGTTTTTGACAAAGTATTTTTCAGGAGTTCAAGGTGATTTGTTTTTGAAACTTAGAAATAAGGGGTTGATTTATCGTTTAAGTTCTGACATTTCAAGTTATAAAAATTCTTCACTGTTTAATATTATTTTTGAAACATCAAGAGAAAAAGTTAAAGAAATTTTTGATATCATTGCTCTTGAAGTGAAAAAAGTTGTTTATGAAAATATTTCAGAAGAAAAGATTGAATCATTCAAAGCAAATCTTGAATATATGGATGATGAATCAATGCCAAAAAAGAGTTCACTTAAAGTTCATATGAATTTGCTGGATTATATTTGTTTTGGAAAGCTATTTAGATTGAAGCCAAAACAGAGAAAAGAATTATATAAAAGCGTTTCAGCAAATAGCGCAAAAGATCTTGCTCGTGATATTTTTAACAAAAAGCATGATATTTTTGTTACGATTCTTGGAAATGCAACAAAGAAGGATGTTCCAAATTTAGAATATTTCAAAAATAATTTTTTGGTGGTAGAAGATGAAAAAGAGTAGTAAAGAACTTATGACAAGATTTAAGGAACTTGAAAAAGAGTTGCTTGAAACCTTGAAGATTAAGCCGGTTAATATTGATGAAAAAATGTCAAAAACTGAAATGAAAAAGGAAATTTCACAATACATAAAAAAAGTTAAGTCAGCAAAAAAGATTTTTGATGAATATGAAAAAACGGCTGAAAAAATTGAAAAACTTGCTGCAAGCGAAAGTGAAGGACTTGCGAAAGATGTTGTTGACCTTCGTAAGATTGGCGACAAACTTCAAAGTGAAATTGATTCGGTTTCGGTTGATGAAAAAGTTGAAAAACGTTTAAAAAAATCTTCAGCAAACGACGAATATAAAGATGAACTTAAAACTGTTGATGGTAAGGTTGTTTCGGTAAAAACGAAAAAATTAACAAAAGAAAGACAAAAAGAGGTATAACAATGGAATATACAGTAGAAGAGTTAAATGAAAAACTTGACAGATTGATTGAAATTCTATGTGAAGATGAAAATATTGAAAAGAGCAAATTTGACTTGCCAAATCTTGGACTTGGTGAAAAAAGGATGATTGTTCGCGGGCTATCAAATCAACGTCCGCCAATGCCGCTTTCATCGGAGTTTATGAAATTGCAAGATGAAATATTGACTTATGAACGTGAACATAAGCCAATTGTGGATGTTAACAAATTGGCATATTCAAAAAATATGACAATTTATGAAGGTGATATAACAACTCTTAAAGTTGATGCAATTGTAAATGCTGGAAATTCTCGTATGCTTGGAAGTTTTGCTCCATGCGATCCATCAATTGACAATGTTATTATGTCAGCTGGTGGTCTTCAAATTCGTCAAGAACTTAACTATTTGATGACAAAGCAAGGACACCCTGAACCAAATGGGAAAGCAAAGCTTACAAAAGGATATAATCTTCCGGCAAGTTACATTATTCACACTGTTGGGCCTATGATTTTTGACAGGGTTTCATATCATGATAAAATTGATTTGAGCAATTGTTACAAATCAAGCTTAAACCTTGCACTTGAAAGTGGTTTTAACACTATTGCTTTTTGTTGCATTTCAACAGGTGTTTTTAAATTTCCAAGAGAACTTGCATCAAAAATTGCTGTTACAACTGTTTATGAGTGGCTTAAAGAACATAACAATCCACTTAAAGTTGTTTTTTGTGTGTTTAGCGATTATGACAGAAAACTCTATGAAGAACAATTCAAAGCGTTGGAGATACAATGAGAATAAAAATAGAATTTGCTTATGATGGTCGAGGTTTTTTTGGTTTTCAAACGTTACCAGAAAAAAGGACTGTTCAAAATGAAGTTGAAAAAGTATTAAGCAAGATTTTGAATGAAGATATAAAAATTATAGCATCTGGAAGAACTGATGCTGGAGTTTCTGCTAATCTTCAAGTTGCTCATTTTGACACAACATCAACCATTGTTCCAACAAATATTGCTTTTGCGGCAAATAAGATTTTGTCTAAAGATATAAGAATATTTTCATCCAAAAAGGTTAGTGAAAATTTCCATGCTAGATTTTCTGCAAAAGAAAAGACTTACAAATATCTGTTTTATTTTGGTGAAGTGAACAATCCAGTTCTTGATAGAATTGCTTGTTATGTTGGAAAATTTATTGATTTAGACAAAATGAAAAATGCTTCAAAATATTTTGTTGGAAAGCATGATTTTACATCATTTTCAACGCTTGACAAGGAAGTCAAAAATCATGTTAGAGAAATAAAATCCATTGAAATAAATAAGATTGGAGATGTTTTTGAACTTAAAATTACAGGAAATTCATTTTTATGGAACATGGTGAGAATAATTGCGGGAACATTATTTGAAGTGGGAACTGACATAAAACAGGCAAGTGAAATAAATGATATTTTTGCAAAGAAAAACAGAAAATATGCAGGAAGGCTTATGCCAGCAGAGTTTTTGGTGCTAGATAATGTTAAATATTAACATAAATTTTAAATTTTTATAATAAATGATTTTCAAATATTGTTCAT
Source organism: uncultured Clostridia bacterium (assembly GCA_934771675.1). Lineage (GTDB taxonomy): Bacteria > Bacillota > Clostridia > Christensenellales > UBA1242 > RGIG1681. Next base: position 9,932 of record CAKVMF010000012.1, on the reverse strand, counting down.
TTATGTTATAATCAAGTTACAAAAGAGAGGTTAATTATGAGCGTGTTTTTTACAGATACTGATTGTGAAATGTACTACACTGATGCAGAAAGTTTAGGAATGCATGTTATTGGAATGCCATACACAATCAAAGGACAAGAGTATGTTTACGATTTTGGCAAAAAAATTGATATAAAGAAATTTTATGCCGATATGAGAGCAGGTGAAATTGCTACAACTTCTGCATTAAATTCGCAAGATTATATAAATTATTTTGAGCCTGTTATGGCTGCTGGTGAAGATATTTTGTATGTTCATTTTTCTTCAAAATTGTCAGGAACATTTGATTATATGCAAACAGCTATCAATATTTTGAAAGAAAAATATCCAGAAAGAAAGGTTACTGTTTTTGATACAAAAAATATTTCTCTTGGTGCTGGTATTCAAGCTATTGAAGCTTGCAAATTGCATAACAATGGAGCTTCTGATGAAGAAGTTATTAAATTTTTACAAGAGTTCACAAAAAAAGTTGGAGTTTATTTTTATGTTGATAGTTTGCAATACTTGAAACGTGGTGGTCGTATTTCATCAGTTTCAGCAGCTGTTGGTTCACTTTTGAACATAAAACCAATTTTGACTGTTACAGATGAAGGCAAACTTGAAAAAGTTGCAGCGGTTAAGGGAACAAAAAAAGCGCTTGATTATTTGTATGACAAATTTATGAAAGAATACAATAATGATGACAAATATGAGTTGTTTATTATTGATGCAGACAACAAAGAAGTTGGTGATGAATTTGCTGAAAGAATAAGAAATTCTGGTAAAAATGTTGCTATTAGAAGAATTTTTGTTGGACCAGTTATTGGAGCACATGCAGGCCCTGGAACAATTGGTTTGATTTTTGTGAAAGCTTAAGTTTTATGACAAAAAAGAGCAATTTATTGCTCTTTTTCTTTTGTAGATTTGTCAATTTGTTTGACAGAAATATGCTTTATGCATTATTATTTAATTGTTAAGATTTGACCATCTTTGACTTATAAAAATTGGGGGATTTTATGGCAAATATTTCAGAATCAATTGAACAATTTATTATTAGCACAATGGGTGAAAATGACTCTGTTGATATTTCACGTAATCAACTTGCTGAATACTTTTCATGTGCACCTAGTCAAATAAATTATGTTATTGACACAAGATTTACTTTTGATAGAGGTTACGTTAAGGAGAGTAGACGTGGTGGAAGCGGATTTATTAAGATTTCAAAAATAAAAAAGACAGATTCAAATCAGATGTTGTCGTCACTTATTTATGATAGTGTTGGCGATGAATTGTCATTTAAACGTATGAGCCAAATTTTGGACAAGCTTATATCTGACGGCATTGTTAATGAAAAAGAAAAGACAGTGATTGAAGCTGCGCTTTCAGAAGATTCTTTGTCAATGCCATTTACAATAAAAGATAAGGTTAGGGCTAAATCATTTAAAAATATTTTGATGAAACTAATGATTAATGAATAGGAGAGTTTATGTTAAATTTTAATGGTTCAAATTTATATTCAAATGATTCAGGTTTAAATGATTTGGAACTAGATAAATTTTGTCCTAAATGCAATTCAAGTTTGACAGATGTTTTGAAGACTGGAATTGTTGGATGTGCCAATTGTTATAAGGTTTTTGAAGCTGAAATCAAAGATTTGTTGCTCAAAAAACAAGGCTCTATAAATCATATTGGAAAAGTTTCATCTAAACATATTTCAAAAATAAAAATTAAAGAAAAAATCAAAGAACTTGAAGAACAGAAAAATGCAGCTGCGGCATCGGAAAATTTTATTGTTGCAGAGTCTTTGAAAAACCAAATTGAAAAATTGAAAGGAGAGCTTACCAATGAAAGATTATAGTTCTATTGTTGTGTCAAGCAAAGTAAAACTTCTTCGTAATTTGATAGGCTTTTCATTTCCACCAATGCTTGTTGGTGATGAAGGAATAAAGACGCTCAACAAACTTGCAGACACATTTTTGAAAATTGATAAAACATTTAAACTTTTTAGAGTTAGTTCACTTCCTGAACTAGATTTAAATATCATGCATGAAAAGCAGTTGATATCAAACAAACTCATGCTTTGCACTGATTTTGGAGGAGAGTTGTTATCGCAAGATGAAAGCTTATCAATTATGCTCAATGAAAGTGACCACATTGTTGAACAATGCACTTTGCCTGGTTTAAACCTGATTTTGGCTTATGATAAAATCAATGCACTTGACAATCAGATGCTTTCAAACCTAGATATAGCATATGATGATTCAATTGGATTTTTAACTTCAAATATAAATGATGTTGGAACTGGCATGCGTGCAACTATAAAATTATTCTTGCCAGCATTAACAATTCTTGGTAGAGTTAGAGAAATTATTACATCAGTTTCAAATTTGGGGATTGAAGTAAATTCATTTTTGGAAGATGAAATTGATACAAGAGCATATACATACAATGTTAGCAATGTCTTTACAATTGGAAAGAAAGAAACTGACTATGTTGTTAAGATTACTGAAAGTGTTATAAAAATTTGTGAAATGGAAATTCGAGCTCGAACCGAGCTTATGTCTGCATCAAATATTGACGAAGTTAAAGATAAGGTTTATAGAGCTTGGGGATTGCTAACAAATTGCTACAAGATTGGAGTTGAAGAAAGTCAGAAACTTTTGGGTGAACTCAAGATGGGCGTTTCACTTGATTTAATTAGATTTAAAGATGTTGATTTTATTGATAAAATTATGACAGATATTTTGCCATATTCATTAACAAAAATTTCAAATTCAAAAGTTGCAATATCTGATCTTGATAAATATAGAGCAACATTTTTGGCTAATGTTTTAAAATCAAAACGTATTAAATAATTTGGAGAAAGTTTATGATTATTTCAAATTTGTTAAAGCAAGCAATTGATAGTTCAGCTGTTTTTGTAAAAAGTTTAGGCTCAAACAAAATAGATTCAGAACATCTTTTGTATGGTATTGTGAAGAATGAAAATTCGAATGCTGCAAACCTTTTGATTAGCGTTGGAGTTAACGAAAGGAATTTGAAAAAAGTTATTATTTCATCACAAAAAAGTGAAGTGGTAAATCAAGTGGGCTCAATTGGTTATTCAAAAGCAGTTTCAAATATTTTCGCAAAAACTGATAATTTTTGCCAAAAAAATGGATTAAAAACCATTGAAATTGAAGAAATTTTGCTTTTTATGCTTTTAAAGAAAGATTTGAAAGCAACAATGTTTTTGAAAAATATTTTTAAAATTGATGTTGATTTTTTGATTTCTAAACTTAAAAATTTGATTGGAAATGAACTTGATTATGACACAGAAATTGTTCAAAAAAAGTCATCTCAAAAGAAGTATGATTTGTCTTATGATCTTCCAAATGATTTGAAAAATTTGGGAGTGGATTTAACAAAAAAAGTTGCAACTAGCGACATGGCAAAAATTATTGGACGTGATGAAGAAACATCAAGAATGATAGAAATTTTGTGCCGAAAAACAAAAAACAATCCAGTTTTGGTTGGTGAGGCCGGTGTTGGAAAATCATCGGTTGTTGAAGGACTTGCACAGCGTATTGTTCTTGGTGATGTTCCAGAAACAATTGCTGGGAAAATTATTTTTTCACTAGACCTTGCATCTCTTATGGCTGGAACAAAATTTCGTGGAAGCATGGAACAAAAACTTAAAAGTGCAATAGATGCCATTCAATCAAGTGGGAATATTATTGTGTTCATTGATGAAATTCATATGCTTGCCGAAGCTGGTTCAAAAGATGGTGAAATTTCACCAGCTGATATTTTGAAACCGTATCTTGCACGTGGAGAGCTCCACTGTATTGGTGCAACAACACTTGATGAATATACAAAATATATTGAAAAAGACCCAGCACTTGAGAGAAGATTTCAACCTATTAAAGTTGATGAACCAACGGCTGAAGACACAATCAAAATTTTGAAGGGAATTAGAAGTTCATTTGAAAAATTTCATAATGTCAAAATTTTAGATGATGCAATTGATGCGGCAGTTAATCTTTCAATTAGATATATCACAAATAGATATTTGCCAGACAAAGCGATTGATCTTATTGATGAAGCTTGCAGCAAGGCTAGAGTAAATGCTTCAGTTATGCCACAGGAAGTTAAAGCCAGACTTGAAAAAATTTCTGAACTTGAAAAGCAAAAATTGGTTTTTCGCGATTCACAAGACTATTTGAAAGCAAAAGAAATCAATGATCAAATTTCAGTGCTTAATGATGAAGTTGAATCAATCAAGCAGTCAATGCTTTCAAAAAATGGCAAAAGTTTTGGAGAAATTGGCAGTGATGAAATAAGAGATGTTGTTTCATCTTGGACAAATATTCCAGTTAAAAAATTAACATCAAATGAACGTGAAAAATTGCTTAATCTTGAAAGCATTATAGGTGAGAGGGTTATTGGTCAAGATGAAGCGGTTAGTGTTGTTTCAAAGGCAATTCGCAGATCACGTGCTGATATCAACGATCCAAAAAGACCAATTGGTTCATTCTTGTTTTTGGGACCAACTGGTGTTGGTAAAACTGAACTTACAAAAGCCATTGCGGATGTTTTGTTTGATAGTGAAGATTCAATTATTCGTTTTGATATGAGTGAATTTATGGAAAGCCATTCAGTTTCAAGACTTATTGGTGCACCTCCTGGATATGTTGGACATGAAGATGGTGGTGAACTTACTGAAAAGGTTCGAAAAAATCCATATTCAATTGTTTTGTTTGATGAAATTGAAAAGGCTCATAGTGATATATTCAACATTTTGCTTCAAGTTTTGGATGAAGGTCGGCTTACTGATTCAACTGGAAAGCAAGTAAACTTTAAAAACACGGTTATTATTTTGACAAGCAACAACGGAGTTCAAGATTTGATTGAACGCAGAAAATTTGAAAAAGAACATCCAGAACAAAAACGTATTGAAACGCAAGAGTTTTTGATGGATAAACTTCGTGACAAGTTTAAGCCGGAACTACTTAATCGTATTGATTCGGTTGTTATTTTTGATAGTCTGTCAGAGCAGAGTGTTATGAAAATTTCTTCACTTATGCTTTCATCTCTTCAAGATAGATTTAAAAAGAAAGACATTGATTTGAAACTTTCAGATGCTGCGAGAGTTTTGGTTTGCAAGAAGGGTTATGATGAAATGTATGGTGCAAGACCACTTCGAAGAGTTATTGACAAAGAAATCAAAGATCCACTTGCTGAAATGATTATTTCAAATGAAATTGGTGCAGGTTCGGCAGTTGAAGTTGATGCTCAAAATCAAAAATTTGTGTTTAATGTGCTTTGTTAGTTAAAATTCATTTTGAAGATAGAATTGGATTTGATATAATAAAAGTGCCGAAAGGCAGGAGGTAAATTTATGAAAATTGAAATTGTTCAAAGAAATTATGCGGCAAAGGAAAAACTTACCGACTTGATTGAAAAAAAAGTTCAAAAATTTGAAAAATATCTTGATGAAGGTGCTTCAGCAAAGGTTGTTCTTTCAAAATCTGGAAAACAAGAACGTTACAAAATGGAAGTTACTTTGAAATCTAGAAATATTTTTGTTAGAAGCGAAGTTGAATCTGACAACATGTATGCAAACCTTGATACAGTTCTTGCAAAAGTTGAAAGACAAATTGTTAGAATTGCAGGAAAGGCTAAAGACAGTGTTAAAACTGTTGATCCACAATCATTGTTGTTCTTTGATGAACTTCCAGAGGTTGAACCTGCAAAAATTGTTAAGAGAAAGGAATTTGATCTTGATCCATTAACAGAAGAACAAGCTATGGAACAAATTGAACTTATTGATAATGATTTTTATATCTACAAAGATGTTCAAACTGGACTTGTTAATGTTCTTTACAAAAGAGCAGATGGAAACTATGGTTTGATAAAAACAAAATAGTTCAAAAAATTGATGTTAAATCACATGGTATGCCATGTGATTTTTCTTTGTAAAAAAATATTTTTATGCTAAACTATTTTCGTTAGGAGAGAAATATGTTTTTTGAGGCAAAAAATGTTTGTTTTTCATATTACAAAAAGCCGCTATGTTTGAAAGATATAAATTTTTCAATTGAAAAAGGGCAAAAGGTGTTGATCATTGGAACAAAAGAATCTGCAAAAACTACGCTATTAAAAGTTTTGAGTGGTTTTGAAACCAGATTTTTTGGTTATGTTATGTTCAAATCAAAAGAGATTCGAGCAATTGCTGACGAAAATAAAAATTTTTCATTTTTACCATCCGAGCCTGTAGTTTTGAAAAATAAATCAGTTCAAAAAAATCTTCAATTTTTCTTTGATATAACAGGCAAAACAATAAGTGACGAAGCGGTTAGTGAAAGTTTCAAAACTTTTAATTTGAGTTATGATTTTAAAACAAAATTAAAAAAGATGTTAAAAAGTGATTTGGCCATTTTTTCAATGATTAGAAGCTATTTAAAAAATCCTGAAGTTTTGTTTTTGGATGACCAGTTTGCATGCATGGAAAGTGAAGATGAAAAGATGAAAATGCAATCTGCATACAAAATGCTTATTGAAAGTGTTGGTGGTGGAGTTTTTGTTGCGGTTGGTGATGAATCGTTTTTGAAAAACAAAGATTTTTTGATGGGGCTAAAATTTGATAAGATTTTATTTTTAAGCCATGCGAATTCATATATTTACAAAAAGTTTGAAGATTTTGAAAAGAGTTTACCAACTTTAGATTCAACAAAATTTATAGATAAACTTGGGATCATTGAATGTGAATTAAAATTTATGAAAGGTGATTATTTTGTGACAGCGGGTGATGATTTCTTTATAAAGATTAATTCAAAATTTTACCAAAAGTTTTCTTCGCTTAATCTTGCCGATGGTGACAGTGAAAAGGTCGTTATTGCTGTAAACAAAGATTTGGATATCAAAAATTTAAGTGATTCCGATTTTAATAAAAAGCTGGAAGCTAGCGAGATTTTTATGTATCTGTTTTTAGATGAGTCGAGATTGATATAAAATCTTGGTTAAAAATATTGAAAATTGTAAAATAATTTGATATAATGCTTATTGATTAAGGAGAAGGGATATGGATTATTTATCTGGAAAATTAGGCGGACAGCAATCTGGTTCCAAGTCAGGCAAGAATTCAAAAGCCGTTGCATTTAATGATTCTGTGTTTTCACAGTTCTGCAATCATGTTATTGGCTGTTTAAATCCTGATGAACAAGCAAGCATTAGTGAGAAATTTTTAACTCCAGAAATTATTTCTGTTATGAAAGATAAAGAACTTATTGAATGCATCAATGCATTTTTCAAAAACAACCTTAATATTTCAGAAACAAGCAGAAATGCGTTTTTGCACCGTAACACATTGCTTTATAGAATTGAAAAAATCTACAAAATAACTGGACTTAATATTCGCAATTTTGAAGAAGCGATGAGTTTTAGACTACTTACTATTGTTTACGATAAAATGAGTGAAAGGACAGGCAGAAAATAATGAAAAAAGATGTTTTGGAAATATTGCAAAAAGTTGAAGAACTTTATCCTGATCCAAAATGTGAACTTGTTTTTCATTCAAATTATGAACTTCTTGTGGCGGTTATTCTTTCTGCGCAATGCACTGACAAAAGGGTTAATGTTGTAACAAAAGAACTTTTCAAGGAATTCAATACACCACAAAAAATGATTACATTGTCACAGAATGAACTTGAAAATAAAATTCGTTCCTGTGGCTTTTTTCATAATAAGGCTAAACATATTTTAGAATGCTCAAAAGAATTGGTTGAAAAATACGGCGGGGAAATTCCTTCAAACAAAGACGACTTAAAAAATCTTGCTGGAGTTGGTGAAAAAACTGCAAATGTTGTTCTTGCAACTGCGTTTGGAGTTCCAGCCATTGCGGTTGATACGCATGTGTTTAGAGTTTCAAACAGACTTGGACTTGCAAATTCTAAAACTGTAAGCGGAACTCAAAAAAATCTGGAGAAGAATTTATCAAAAGACAAGTGGATAAAAATGCATTACGCACTGGTTCTTCATGGAAGATATGTTTGTAAATCTCAAAATCCGCTTTGCGAGAAGTGTGAATTGAAAGATTATTGTAAATATTTTAAGAAAACGAAATAGGAGATTATATGTATTTAGACAGAGTAAAAATTTATATTAAAGCTGGTGATGGTGGAAATGGTAAAACTAGTTTTCATACTGAAAAATATGTAGAAAAAGGCGGCCCTGATGGTGGCGATGGCGGAAGAGGAGGTTCCGTTATTTTTGTTGCGGACAGAGGCGTTGATAATTTGATAGATTTTCGTTTTCAAAAACATTTTCGTGCTGAAAATGGTGGCAACGGTGGAAGTTCAAACAAAACTGGAAAATGCGGTTCTGATCTTGTTATAAAAGTTCCATGTGGCACTGTTATTCGTGATAGTGAAACAGACAAAATCATAGCAGACCTTTTTGAAGATGGAAGCAAGATTGTTGTTTTGAAAGGTGGTGAAGGAGGTCTTGGAAATGCAAGATTTAAATCATCAACAAGACAACGTCCATCATTTTCACAAACTGGACAACTTTGTGACGAAAAACAAATTATTCTTGAACTTAAAACAATTGCGGATGTTGGTTTGATTGGTTTGCCAAATGTTGGCAAAAGTTCAATTTTGTCAATGCTTACAAACGCAAAACCAAAGATTGCAAACTATCATTTTACAACTCTTACTCCAAACATTGGTGTTTGCAAGTATGGAGATAGTTCATTTGTTTTGGCTGATATTCCTGGACTTATTGAAGGTGCAAGTGAAGGTGTTGGACTTGGACATTACTTTTTAAGACATATTGAAAGGACAAGACTTTTGCTTCATGTTATTGATATTTCAGGAAGTGAAGAAAGAGATCCATATAATGATTTTAAGATTGTTATGAACGAACTTAAAAAACATGGTGAAGGCGTTGAAAAATTGCCACAAATTATTGTTCTTAACAAGATGGATTTGGTTGATGATCCAAAGAAGGTTCAAGACTTTAAAAATAAGATTTCAAAACTTAAAACAAAATACGAGATGGTTGAAGTTTCTGCTGTTTCAAATCAAAACCTTGATAATCTTTTAAAAGAAACAACTGAAATGCTTAAAACTTTGCCACCAAAACAAAAACTTGAATATGAACCATTTGTTTATGAACGTCCAAATCCAAATAAATGGGAAGTTGTTAAACATGATGATGGAACATTTGAAGTTGTTGGTGGATTTATTGATGAACTTGTTAGGGGTGTTGTTTTGGATGATTTTCAGTCATTTTCATACTTCCAAAAAGTTCTTAAAGATAAAGGCATCATAAAAGAACTCAAGAGACTAGGTGCTGATGAAAACTCAACAATAAGAATAAAAGATATTGACTTTGAAATTAAAGAATAGCTAAAAAATAAAAGGAGAGATTATGTTAAATTCAAAAGAAAGAGCAAAACTTCGTTCACTTGCAAGCAATATTTCAGCAACAACAATGCTTGGAAAAGAAGGTTTGACTGAAACTGTTCTTGCTCAAATAGATAGAGAACTTTTGGCTAGAGAACTTGTTAAAGTTTCAGTTTTGGAAAGTGCTGAAGAATCTGCAAAAGATTATTTGAAACAAGCATGTGAGAAACTTGAAGCAGAAGAAGTTTGTTCAATTGGAAGAAAGTTTGTGCTTTATCGTTATTCAACCAAAAAAGGCGTTAAACACATTGATTTTAAAAATTAAGCAAAATAGTTTTTATGTTGACAAACACATCTGTTTGTGTTAGACTACAACTATATTTTGAATGGCTATGAAAGTGATTTAGTAGGTTTAAAAATTTATTTTTAGAGAGTTCTGCAAAGCTGGGAGCGGAATAATAAACTTAAACTGAATTTCGGCACTGGAGCTGGGTGTAGAAATATATCCCGATTATGCTATCGTGAAAG
>CAKVMF010000011.1 GCA_934771675.1 uncultured Clostridia bacterium | reverse complement strand
ATGTTGGTGCAACTGTTCAAGTTATTCCACATGTGTCAAATGAAGCAAAGGATGCAATGATTGCTGCAAGCAAAGATGCAGATGTAACAATTGTTGAAATTGGCGGAACCGTTAATGATTTTGAATCTGCAATGTTCCTTCAAGCAACAAGAGAACTTCAAGCTCAAGTTGGTGAAAAAAATGTTTTTGTTTTGCACGTTGATCTTCTTCCACAAATTGAAGCAACAAATGAAACACGTATTGAAGCAATTCAAGCATCAGTTCAAAAACTTAATTCTTATGGAATTATTCCTGATGCAATTGTTTGCAGAACAGCAAAAGATGTTGTTTTAAATGCAGAAGCAAAAACAAGAATTGCAAAAAGGTGCTTCTTAAAAGGACCTGAAGCAGTTATTCAAAATGCTGATACTGAAACAATTTACGAACTTCCAGTCATTCTTCAAAAAGAAGGGCTTGATACATTAATCTTGAAAAAACTTGAAATTAATGCACCAAAAATTGACTTAAACTCATGGCAGTTTATGGTTGATAGCTTCAAAAAAGATTATCCAGAACTTAAAATTTGCATTGTTGGAAAGTATACAAAGGTTACTGACGCTTACATTTCAATTGAAGAGGCTATTGTTCACGCAAGCGTTTACAATCAAGTTAAACCAAAAATTGAACTTGTTGATGCTGAAGATATTGAAGAGTTTGGTGTTGAAAAGTTCCTTAAAGGTGCAAAAGCAATCATTGTTCCACCAGGCTGGGGAAGTAGGGGTGTGAATGGTATGATAACAGCTATTCAATATGCTCGTGAAAACAAAATTCCATATCTTGGCATTGGTATGGGTATGCAAATGGCTATTATTGAATTTGCACGCAACGTTTTGAATATGAAAAATGCAAACACAACAGAAATTGATCCTGAAACAGAGTTCCCTGTTGTTGATGTTATGGCAGAACAAAAGAGCCTTGTAATGAAGGGTGGAACAGTTCGTTTGGGTCTTTACAATTGTGCTCTTGATCCAAATTCAAAAGCAGCAAAACTTTACGGTAAAGAACTTGTTGCAGAGCGTCATCGTCACAGATATGAATTTAACTTGAACTTCTATGAAAAGTTTGAAAAGGGCGGCATGCTTCTTGCTGGTATGAACCCAGAAAGCAAACTTATTGAGCTTATTGAACTTAAATATCATCCATACTTCATTGGAACAATATTTGAGCCAGAAAAGCTTTCAAGACCAAATAAACCACATCCTCTATTTTTGGGGTTGATGAATACTGCAAAAAGTATTCGCTAAATTCGGCAAAAATTGCTGGTGATACAGCAGAATTTCAAAGAAAACCACCTCGTCATTTACTTCATTGTAAAATCCTCGTGGTTTTCTTTTTATTCTTTGTCTGACCAGCAATTTTTGCCGAATTATATTTCTTTGTTTCTAAAAATTATCAAATCTCACACAGTCATGTATTTCTTTATACACTCCTGCGTGAGATTTTTTTTATTCCTTCTTTCTTTCCCCATTTTTGCCGAATTATATTTTTACGCAAATAAAAAACAGACAGTCATTTACGTCTTTGTAAACTCCTGCCTGGAAATTTTTTTATTCTTCGCCTGATGCCCCATCTTTGCCGAATTATATTTTTCTGTATAATTATTTTTATTAATAAACTAATTGTATATACCATGTATAAAAGTATGCCATTGCAAAAGAGCATGTCGCCCTGAGGAGTGCGGAAGCACGACGTGAGGGTCTATGCCTTATACCGACCCTCGAATTCGTCGACCATGGCATACAAAAAAATAATCATTATTATGTGCAAATATACAAAAAGCACAGCAACAAAAAACCACCCAAAGAGCAGGGTGGTTTTTATTATTTATTTTTCTCTTTTGATTGCAATTATGTGCATTCTATTCATATCTGAAATGCCTGAAACAGGGGCAAAATTGGCATCTGTAGTTATCAAATATCTATAACCTGAACGTTTTATGGCATTTAAAATATCATCGTTTTCAAAGTAGTATTCGTCGAGAGTATCTTCGGTTCTTTTATATTGTGTTTCGTGGTCATTAAAGTCATATTTTTTATCTATATAACTTTCTTCTTTTGGGTTGATATTGATGTAATAAATGTTTGAAATGGTTGTTTTTGATTTTCCGTCTGAAACAACGTTTCTAACATAATCAAGTTTAAGGTTTTCATCAAATGTAACTTCGTTCCAATCTTTAAGCTTGCGTTTTGTGTAGAAGTCAAAAATAAAGATGCCACCGTTATTCAAATGATCATAAACTTTTTTAAACATTTCTTCCCATTGTTCAAGTGTAGGAATGGTGTTAATCATATCATGATTGCAAGAAATCAAGTCATAAGTTCCGAGATTATCAAAATCCAAAATTGTTTCGGTTTTAATAAATTCAATATCTTTGAATTTTGCTTTGTCATATTCAACATAGCTATCAAGAATTTCAGTTCCAGTGCAAGTTTTTCCGTTAGCTGCCATTTCTCTTAAAAAATTTGCTGAACCACAACAAATATCAAGAACGGAATTTATTTTCAAGCCCTGATTTTTTGCGAATTGCAATGTTTTTTTTGCAATATTTTCTGAGTAATTTCCTTGATTTTCGTTCCAAGCTATAGCAAATGCTTTGCTAAAATTGTTATCTAAAATATTATCCATAAATCACTCCTTATTTCTTTTTTGCAATAACATGAATTCTTTCGGCAAAAGCCAAATTTTCAAGGGGTTGCATATCTTTATCAACAAGTTTAACATTTTTGAAACCACATTTTTTTAATGCGCTAACAATATCTTCAGTTTCAAAATAAGATTCAACAGCGATATCTCTTGTTTTTGTCATGTAGTTTTGGTAGTTGATGTAATAAGTGTAGTTTATAACGGTCTTGTCATAAAGCCCAGATTTTACACTTGTTAAGCAGTCAATCCATGGGGAAGAAGTGTAAGTGATTTCATTCCAATCTTTAAGTTTATATTTTGTGTAAAAGTCAAACACAAACATTCCACTTCTTGACAAGTGCTTACTTACATTCTTGAAAAATTCAATCCAGTTTTCAAAAGCTTCAAAATAGTTAACAATATCGCCGGTGCAGGTGATAAGGTCAACAGTCCCTTTAACAGGAACATCATACATATGCTCGGTTAAGTAATACTTTATGTTTTGGTTGTTTTGACTTGAGTAGTCATACATTCCTTTTCTTGATTCAGTGCCTTGGCAAACATAGCCCTTTGAATCAAAAACACGCAAAAGGTTAGAAGATCCGCAACAAATATCAAGCATAGATTTTATTTTAACCTTGTTATTTTGAGCATATTCAATAAGTTTATCAGCAAAGTTTTCAGCATAAGTGCCTCTTGTGTTGTCCCAAGCCTTTGCAAAATCAATATTAACTTGACTAGATTCCATACAAAACTCCTTTATAGAGATAATTACACATGCTTATTATAACATACGGCAGATTTATTTAAAAACAAATTTAGGCAAAATTCATTTGTATTTTCACAAAATAATTATATACTAATTTTATGAGAAAGATTTTGCATGTTGATCTGAATAGTTTTTATGCAAGTGTTGAGTGTCTTTTGGATGATTCACTTCAAGGCAAACCTGTTGCTGTGTCTGGGGCAGTTTCTGAAAGGCATGGTGTTATTTTGGCAAAAAATGAACTTGCAAAAAAAGCTGGTATAAAAACAGGTATGACAACTTTTGAAGCAAAACGCTTGATACCTGATCTTGTTGTTTGCGAAACGCATTTTGACAAATATGTGAAATATTCAAAAGCTGTAAAATCTATATTTTATGAATACACTGACCAAGTTGAATCTTTTGGAATTGATGAGGCTTGGCTTGACGTTACAAAAACAAAAAAACTGAATGGCGATGCTTTTTTAATTGCCGACGAAATTCGTAACAGAGTAAAAAATGAAATTGGTTTGACGGTTTCAATTGGCGTAAGTTTCAACAAGATTTTTGCAAAACTTGGAAGCGATTTAAAAAAACCAGATGCAATCACAGTTATTGATGAAGACAACTTTAAAGAAAAAATATACAATCTGCCAGTTGAAAATTTGCTTTATGTTGGTAGGGCAACAAAGCGAAAACTAAACAAACTAACAATCAAAACAATTGGGGATTTGGCTAGGTTTGACGAGTCAGTTTTGCAGCTTCATTTAGGAAAAGTTGGAGTTATGCTCAAAAGTTATGCTATGGGGCTTGATAACTCGCCAGTCAAAAAATATGATGAATTTGATGATTACAAATCAATAGGCAACAGCTTAACATTTTATCGTGACTTGGAAAGCAATCTTGATGTTGAAACGCTGCTTATTTTGATTGCTGAAAGTGTTTGCAGTAGAATGACTGATTATGGCTACAAGTATGCCAGAACAATAACGCTGGTAGTGACTGACAATCTTTTGTCTACATCCATAAAAATGTCAAAGTTTGTGCATCCAACAAATCTTCCATCTGAAGTTTCTGACAAAGCGATGCAACTTTTCAAATCCACGTTCAATTGGACAAATCGTGTTCGTGGGCTTGGTATTAGCCTTTCAGATTTCACAAATGAAGAACAATTGTCTTTCGACTTTGATGTAAAAAACCATGAGCGAAAAGAAACTTTGGAAAAAACAGTTGAGAATATTCGCAAACGTTTTGGTCGTTCTGCAATAAGTCGTGCGGTTGTTTTAAGGGAAGAGAAGTTTCAGGAGTTGGATATTAAGTACGGCCACTCTCTCCCAAATGGAAAAAAATAACCAATTAACTTCGTTTCTAAAAAAAATTCTAGACAGTCATTTACGTTTTAGTAAACTCTTGCCTAGAATTTTTTTTGAGCCTTGTTTCTTGGTCATTTTTTCCCATTTTGGTATTTCTTTGAATAAAGTGTGTTATTTATGTGCTTGTAAAATCCTTGTGGTTTTCTTTTTGTTTTTTGTTTGACGCTCATTTTTTGCCGCTTGGATATTTCTTTGAATATAATGAATCATTTACGTTTTAGTAAAATCCTGCGTGAGATGTTTTTGAGCCTTGTTTTTTGGTCATTTTTTCCCATTTGGGTATTTTTATGAATGAGGGTAAGCATTTTATTTTATAAGTATGGCAATATAATCAAGCATGTCGCCCTGAGGAGTGCGAAAGCACGACGTGAGGGTCTATTCCTTTTAATAGCAAACATTAATTTGCTATATCATTTTATTTTAAAATGCTAGTTTGTTTATTGTATCAATCCTATTTTTATGCGTAATTAATTGGGTGGTAATTTGATGATTATTTTAGGCAAAACAAGATTGAAATAATTATGCATAAAAATACGTAAAGTCTGAATTTATTGGATTTTAGGGGTTTTGTTATTATTGTTTTTTACTATCAATTTCAACAAACCATGTATAGCCATCAAGCCATAAATATCTTTCATTATTTCCAAATTTACATGTGTATCTAATTCCAAAACCGCCACCTTTTGTGCTTGCTTTTCTTCGTATATCTAACACCTTATCAATATCAAAAATTGTGTCGTCATCCCAAACGACAGACAGGGGAACGATCATGCCATCACTTTTCATTTTTGCAATAACAGTAATATTTTTCTTCACATTTAAAGTTTTTCAGAAAATAAAAATAATATTCAAAAAATAAAAATAAATTAACAAATATTCATAAAAAAAGACCAGAAATTCTGGTCTTTTTGATAATTTATTGATTACAACTTTTCGCCGCATTCTGGGCAGAATTTACTTTTTGAAGAAACATCTGCACCGCATTTTGGACATTTTCCTTTAACTGCAAGTTTTGCACCACATTCAACGCAGAACTTTGCATTTTTTGGATTGCTTGCACCGCAGGTAGGGCAGAACTTAACATCTGCATCAGCAGCGGTTTCTTCAGTTTTTGTTGGCTTTAATGAATCCTTCATCATTTCACCAATTGCAACGCCTGCACCAAGTTGTGTTCCAAGTCCAGCCATGCCAGGATTTTTTGCAGCGTCACGGATTGCGTTTGCACTTTGATATTTAACAAATGTGTCCATTTTGTCTGAAAGAACACCCATGCTTGATCTTGTATCAATAGCTTTTTCAACTTCTTCAGGGAAGGAAATATTTTCAATAACAAGTTTTGTGAGTTTCAAACCAAGATTTGAGAATGTTGATGAAAGTGTTTGAGTTGCAATTTCAGAAAATTCAAGAAGGTTGCTTGCAATGTCAAGAGCTGAGATTTTTGATTCAGCAATTGTGTCTGAAATTGAAGAAACGATAATTGATTTGAGATAAGATGCAATGTCTTCAGTTGTGAATGATGAATTTGTTCCAAAAAGTTCTTTAAGGAAGATTTCAGCATTTTCAACTTTAAAAGCATAATTTCCATAACCACGAAGACGAATAGTTCCAAAGTCCTTATCTCTCATTGTGATAGGGTTGCTTGTGCCCCATTTTTGATTTGTAAATTGTTTTGTGTTAACAAAATAAACATCAGCATAGAAAGGTGATTTGAAACCATAAGGCCAGCTCATAAGTTGAGTGAAAATAGGTAAGTTGCTGGTTTGAAGTGTATACATTCCAGGTTGGAAAACATCTGCAATTCTACCTTTATTTAAAAATACAGCGACTTGTGATTCACGAACGGTAAGTTTTGAACCCCATTGAATTTGTCTGCCATCCATTGGGTATTTGTAAACGAGAGTATCGTTTGAATTATCAACCCATTCAAGTGATTTTAACATATTAGTTTTAAAAAAGCCCATATTGACCTCCAATTTTATTAATTTTATTATATATTGAATTGAGATATAATGCAAATAAATAATGCAGATTTTTGTTTGTAAATGAAAAATTTTAATGATATAATGAGAAAAATGAAGGACAAAAAATGGAAAATATTCAAATAAACGAAAAAGAATCAGCAGAAACTACAAATGAAAGTAATTCATTTCAAGTTAATTACCAATCACACCACAAACCAAACAAAAAGACTGTTGTATCTTTATTGGCATCTTACACATTAAACAATATTATAAATGTGTTTGTAACGACTTTTTTGGTTTCGTATCTATACACGATTTCGGAAAATTATGTTCTAAACATTGGTCTATTCTACATGTTTAATTATATGTCAATGGGGATTTTTTATTTTGTAATTTCAAAATTCATTGACAAAACCAGTAGAGTAGGGTTTTATCGTGTTGCAATTATTATCAAATTTTTGTTTATATTAATGATAATCTTTATTGGTAAGGATGTTTCGCAATATGTCGCACTCGCTGGTATACTTTATGGTTTTTCTGAAGCTTGCTATTGGACAAGTTACAATATCATGAAAAATGAGCTTGTAAGCAAGAGGATAATGAAAAAATATTCAGCTGGTCAGCTTATATTGGAAAAATTTGGTTCAGTTGTTATCCCTATTGTTTTAGGAAAAATTATTGATGCTGATTCATTCAAGACCAGTGCATATATTGTTTTGGCGATTGTTGCAGTTGAAATTATTTTGTCATTTTTTATTAAATCAAAACGCCCAGAAAATTCATCATTTGACCTCAAGGATTATAATCAAAAGTTAAATGCTCTTGGTGAAAAGAAGAAACTTGTCACTTATTCTTACTTGATTTCAATTTTTTATGGTTTTACAACAATTGTAACTCCGCTTAATACAATTTTAATTATGTATACATTCAATTCAAACTTTTCACTTGGAATAATCACTAGTGTGTTTGCTGCATGTGCCATGGTTCTCTTGGTTATCTTAACAACTTGCACAAAACCAGGAAAGAGAGGATTTATATTCCCAATAGCTGCTGTTATACCAGTTGTGGCAGCGCTTGTTGAAGTTATTTTTCCGTTAAAAGTAACAGCCATTATATTTAATGGTGCATTGGTTATTTGTTCAGTTGTTCATAGTTACACATTTGATGTTGCCAGAAATTTGATAATAAAAAGGTTGGGACTTTATGATTGTATAGCAGAATATCAAGCCGAGCTTGAAGGAGTTCTTGAAATATTTCGAATGTTTAGCTTTGGAATAATGGCTCTCGTTGGTTTTATTGTTGCAAACTTTGGAATAAGTCAACTTTTGATTGCAACAAAAGTGCTTTTGATGGTGTTTGTATTTGCTATCGCAATAGTTGATATGATGATGTTAAAATATGAAAAAAATTTAAGGAAACATGAAATATATTTAGATTAATGCAAAAATAGAAAACCTTAAAAAATCATTTGCTATTTTGATATTGATGATATAAAATATAATTGTCTAGTAATAGACAAAACATAAATTTAAGGAGCAGAATATGAAAATTTCAGACGTAAGAGTGCGCATTGTAAAAACAGACAAGAGCAAAATTAAAGCTAGTGCATCAATCACAATCGATGATTGCTTTGTTGTTCATGACATCAAGGTTATCGAAGGAAATGAAGGCTACTTTATTGCAATGCCAAGCAGAAAAACACCAGATGGAGAATTCAAGGATATCGTTCATCCACTTAATACTGAAACAAGAGAAATGATTAAAGATATCGTGTTGAAAGCATTTGATGAAGCAAAGGCAAATGCAACTGAAGAGTAATTTTCTACTCTCGTTATAGATGCGAACTAAAAGCACACCATTTTTGGTGTGTTTTTTTGTGTAATTAAATGATTATCATTGAAATAAAAGAATCATTATGATAAAATTAAACCGCAAATGAATTATAAACTTAAATAAATCAATAATTATATAATATGGGAAGTTAAAATGGGGAAGAAAATCAAGCAAAAAAAGACCAAAAGCATCGGAATACTAAGGTTAATGTGGAAAACAATGTCAAGAGGTGAAAAGACAGAATTTTTATTTTTGATGTTGCTCGGAATTATTTCGGCGGTTGCGGTTTTGATACCAACACAAGTTATTAGTTTGATTGTTTCAAAACTTTCAAATGAAAGCATATCCGTTTTTGGTATTACAATACCTGACAGTATAGGTTACGGCACAATAATTTTGGTTGGTGCAATTATAACTTTTTCAATGAGAACAATAAGCGTAACATACGACCTTTTGATTGAAAAAATGGTAAAAAAGGTTGTTGCTGATATAAGAAAAACGAACTTTGACTGGCTTGTTGCTCCACGAAAAAATATGGATTTAAAAATGACTCAAGGCGATGCAATTTACAGACTCAATCAAGCACCTGAAATCATCACTGATGTTGTTGTAGATTTGTTTTGTGCTGTTATTCCTGAAATTTTGTCAGCGGCACTTGCTCTTGTATATTTGATTTTTCTTGATGCATCAACAATTGTCGTTTTGGCTTGTGGAGTGGCTGTTGTTTGTGCGTGTGTTGTTGCTAGAATTAAGATTGAAAAAAAGATTTCATTCAGAACTGAAAAGGCAAAATCAGCAATGAGTAGCACTCTTGCAAACACAATTTCAAACCTTCCAATTATTTATTTGTATAAGTCAATGATGTTTGAGTCTTCAATTTATAGAGAAAGAACTGACAATTTTTTAAAAGAACAAAAACGCCAGATTAATCTTCGTTGGTTTTATTGGCTTGGAGTTCGAATAGCTCAAGTAACTTGCGTTTTTGTAATAATTTATCTTTGTGCAAAGCAGGTTTATCTTGGAACAATGCTTGTTGGAAACATAATTATTGTTGTCAACTACGTTGCTCAATTGTTTTCGCCTATCCAGTCGGTTGGTTATTTTGCAGCTCGCTGGATAAATTGTTTGGTTTCAGTTGAACGCCTTGTTGAGCTCAAACCAAATGAAAATGAATTATTGCCACTTGAAAGTGAAAATATGCCAATTGAAACAATTGAATTAAAAAATATTTCAGCTGAAAATGGAAAATTTAACCTAAACAATGTTAATTTAAAATTCAAAAAAGATGAGCTTGTTGTGGTGACGGGTGAGAGTGGTTGCGGAAAATCAACGCTCATCAAAGTTATTTGTGGGCTTTGCGAAAAAAATAGCGGAGATATTGTTATAAATGGCTCAAAAAAATTGGATTCAGGTTACACAGCTGTCGAAAATATGAGTGTTGCAATGCAAAGTGCATATATCTTTAACCGTGATGTGAAACTTAACGTTTTGTATCCAGATGGAACGGAAAACGAGAATTTCAAAAAGGTTATAAATCAATTGTCACTTACTGGTGTTGTTGGTAGAAAATATGATGACGCTGAAGAACAAACCCTTGAAAATATGCTTTCAGGCGGTGAAAAAAAGAGAATTGGTCTTTCAAGAACTCTTATCAAAAAGGCGGATGTTTATATTTTTGATGAACCAACAAACGACCTTGATAATAGCAATGCAAAAAAGGTTATTCAAAGCATTGAAAAACTAAAAAAAGACGCCATTGTTATTGTTGTTTCGCATGATGATAGAGTAAAGAAAATTGCAGATAGATTAATTGAATTTGAAGAACGTGGAAAGATAAAAGATGAAAAGAATGAAACTTCTAACAGAGATTAAAATTGTTCCAAACTACACTGAAACGGATGTTTTTGATGGTATTGCAAAAAAATATCATCTTTTTCGTGATGAAATTGAAGAATTTGAGATTGTAAAGTCAAGCTTGGATTGTCGAAAAAAACCACAGATTTTTGTGTCACTCAACATTGCTGTTCAGGTTAAAAATAAGGCAAAAAACAAGGTTTACAAACTGAATGATATTTTGGTTAATCATGAAGGTGTATCATATCAGAAGTGTGATTTTAAGGCTAAACGTCCAATAGTTGTTGGACTTGGACCAAGTGGAATGTTTGCGGCTCTTGCTCTTGCAAAATTTGGGCTTAATCCAATTGTGCTTGAACAGGGAAAAGATGTCGATAGCAGACAAAAAGATGTTGATGAATTTTGGCAAAATCGAAAACTTAACAAATATTCAAATGTTCAGTTTGGTGAAGGCGGCGCAGGAACTTTTTCAGATGGAAAACTTATCAGCAACGTTTCAAATGATTGGACAAAAACCTGTATTAATGAATTTATTTTGAACGGTGCACCAAAAGATATTTTTCATAGCGGAACAGCACACATTGGTAGCGATTTGCTAAAAACTGTGGTTAAAAACATTCGTGAAAAGATAAAATCTCTTGGCGGAACAGTGCTCTTTAACACAAAATTTGAAAATTTTGATGAAGAGAATGGAAAAGTTACCAAGGTTTATGCAAAAAACATTCAAACTGGTGAAGAGCTAGATTTTGAAACAGATTCACTTGTTTTAGCTGTTGGGCATAGTGCAAGTGATTCATACAATCTGTTAAACGAAAAACATGTTGAAATTGTTCAAAAACCTTTTGCAATGGGTGTTAGAATTGAACAACTTCAAAAAGATATAAACTTTTCACAATACGGCACATATGATGAATCATTCCCAGCCGCAAATTACAAGCTTGTAACTCATCTTGAAAGTGGTAGAAGTGTGTTTACATTCTGCATGTGTCCGGGTGGGGTTGTTGTTGCTTCGTCAAGTGACGAGGGAACTGTTGTTACAAACGGAATGAGTTATCATGCACGTGATGGCAAAAATGCAAATAGTGCTGTTTTGGTTAATGTTATTCCAGAAGATTATGATGGAACGGATGCACTTGCTGGTGTTCGCTTTCAAAAGAAATATGAAAAGTTAGCTTTTGAACTTGGCGGTTTAAACTACAATGCACCAGCAGAAATGGTTAAAGATTTTTTAAGCGAAAACAAAAATCCAACGGCAAATTGGGGCAGGGTGAAACCAACATATCTTCCAGCAGTCACTCCTGCAGATTTGAAAAAGTGTTTGCCAGATTTTGTTTATAAAAGTTTAAAAGAAGCTCTTCCAATATTAAACAAAAAGGTTAAAGGTTTTGCAGAAGATGAAAATATTTTGATAGGTATTGAGTCAAGATCAAGCGCTCCAGTTCAAATCGTTCGTGGTGAAAATATGATGACAAACATAAGGGGATTGTTCGTTTGTGGAGAAGGTTCTGGGTATGCTGGTGGAATAACTTCAAGCGGAGCAGATGGTCTTAAAACTGCTGAAAAAGTGGCTTTTTATCTAAATCCTAAAAATGCTTAAAACTTGGTGTAAATGCTGAAAAATAAAGGTGTTATGTTTAACATAACACCGTTTTTATCTAAAAAATTTTGACTCATGTTTGTTTTTTTGTTTAACACAAGATTTTTGATTTTCATAACATGTGGTATGGAAATTTTTTTGAAAGAATTAAAGGGAAAACGAGTTCACTTTATTGGCATTGGTGGAATAAGTATGAGCGCGTTAGCGCAGATGCTTGAAAGAGAAGGTGTGATTGTTCAGGGTTCTGATTTGGCATATAATGAAGAAACTGAAAAACTTGAAAAACAAAACATAAAAGTTTTTCACACTCAGCAAAAAGAAAATTTAATTGGTGTTGATATTGTTGTTTTTTCATCGGCCATTCATGATGACAATGAAGAACTTTCTTATGCAAAGCACAAAAACTTGATGATATTAAAACGTGCAGAACTTTTGGGAATAATAGCAAAAGATTACAAGACAGTTATTGCAATTGCTGGAAGTCATGGGAAAACAACAACATCTGCAATGATTTCTGAAATATTTTTAACGGCTGGCAAAAAACCTACAATTCATGTTGGTGGGGTGCTTTCAAAAATAAAGTCAAATTACAAACTTGGTGGAAAGAAATACTTTATCACTGAAGCTTGCGAGTATATGGACAACTATTTGTATTTAACTCCAGATTTGTCGGTGATACTCAATATTGATAGCGATCATTTGGATTATTTTGGCTCACTTGACGGAGTTAAAAAATCCTTTGCAAAATTTGCTAGAAAGGTCAAGAAAGGTGGGCTTAATGTTCTTTCAATGGATGATGTGAACTCACTTGATATAATTGATGAAAACGCAGCAACTTTTGGAATGAATCACAAGGCAGATATCTACGCTTCAAACATAAAAGAGTATAAGCCTTGCAGATTTATGTTTGATGTTATATTTTGTGGCTGCAATTTGGGGAATATAAAACTTTCAATTTTAGGCAAACATAACATTTCAAATGCACTTGCAAGTATTTTGGTTTCGCTTGCTTGTGGAATAGATTTTTGCGATATCAAGTTTGCACTTGAACATTTTTCAGGGGTGAAGCGCAGAAGTGAAATTGTGAGTAACAAAAATAATATTTTGGTTATTCATGATTATGCGCACCATCCAAAGCAGATAGAAAAAATGATTGATGTTGCAAAAATGCTTGCAAGACCTGTTCATGGAAAGATTATTGTTGCGTTTGAACCGCACACATATTCACGAACAAAATTTTTGCTTGATGATTTTGCAAAGAGTTTTTATGGGACAGATTATTTGTTTCTTGCACCGGTATACTCTGCAAGGGAAGATGAAAGCCAAGGGGTTGGAAGTGATGAACTTGCACTTCACACAAAAAAATATGTCAAAAAAATTGAATGTGTTTCATTCTACAATGATATAAAATCAAAAATAAAATCCATTGCAAAACCGCATGATGTTGTTTTGATACTTGGTGCGGGAAGCATTGAAAAGTTGGCTGAAAAATTTAGAAAATAGTTTTTATAAGTTATAAAATAATAACAATAAATAAATTTGTGTCACTTTCTATCTGTTGGTGGTAAAATGCTGTAAATTTAGAAAAATAAAGGTGTTATGTTTCTCATAGCACCATTTTTTGTTTGTTTTTCCTTCGAAAATTGAGATTGCAAAAATATTTTTAAAGTTTTTTCGAAAATCCTGTCAGGGGTTTAAGACAAATGAAAAATTTCATGTTATAATGAGTGTGTCACGGGGGTGTGGGTTAATTGTTAAGAAGGGAGTGACAAATTTAAAAATTTTGTTTATTTTTTTTCAAAACATTGACAAAGATTTTTAATGCTTTTATAATGTAATCATTCATATAAATGCGTTTGAGATTAGACACGTGTTTTGGATGTAGCTTAAAGAGAACTTGCGGTTGGTGAAAGCAAGCAAGTGAAACCAATTCATATCACTAATCAAGCAGAAGTGATGAAACCATAGTGGAGTAGTTGCTTACGGGGACTGACCGTTAAAAAGGTGGTGCGTGTTGGCGCATACGGAATATAAGTGGTAAATTGACCTTATGCAAAAGGAGATTTCTTATATTTGCATAAGGTTTTTTTCTTTTATTTCGTGAAAATCACAAAAAGGAGAGAAAAAATGTATAAAAAAGTAGACACAAAACTTGATTTTGCTGCTCGTGAACCTGAAGTTGCTGAATTTTGGAAGAGCAATGGCATTATCAAAAAAATGATTGAAAAAAACAAAGATGGCGAACCTTACACCTTTTATGAAGGTCCACCAACAGCAAATGGAAAACCACACATTGGGCACGTTTTAACAAGAACAATTAAAGACGTATTTTTGCGTTACAACACAATGAAAGGTAAAAATATTTTGCGTAAAGCAGGTTGGGACACCCACGGAC
>CAKVMF010000010.1 GCA_934771675.1 uncultured Clostridia bacterium | reverse complement strand
ATTCAGGCCTTCTGGCGGGACTAACAAAGTTCAGATTGAACTAAAAATGAATAAAAAACTATTACTAAAATTTTACTAATCATTAAACAAAAAACGCTTGCGTTTTGCAAGTGTTTTTGTTAAGTAGTCAATCTTTATTGTAAATTTTTTATTGTTATGATATACTTGCAGTGTAGTTTATAAATTCGACGGTTCGATAGTACAGTAATCGTTACGCCTATGTTCATTTTTGAAGGAGTGGTGCTATTATTATAAACTACCAATTTTTACTCGTATAAAAAGGATTTTATATAAAAGGAGTAAAAAATTATGAAATCAACACACAAAGTAAAAAGATTCGACTACTCAAAATACGAATCAAATCCATCTTGGGACTCTGATTCCCTAAAAGAATATGAATTTTGGGGTATGCATCCAAAGTCAGGCAGAATACATATTGATACAAAAAGATATGCAAAAGCTTGTGAAGTGATTGGTATAAAGGATTTTATGCCAGAAGGTATGTTTGCTAACAGGTCAACACCTTATTTTATTCCAGCAAAACAGCATAAGTATGATTATGTAATTAACATTTTTAATGATTTGATTAATGATTTCCAAAGAGATTGGGAAATGGAATATAAGCCAATTTTCAAAATGATTAAGACACCTAAAGAAGTTTATGAAAACACTAGATTGAGTGAAATAGCATACACCTCTAATGTTGATGATTTGGAAGAAATCGAATTTAATTCGATGATGTCATCTATTAAACGAGAAAAAAAGTATATACATGTAATTTAATCATTGTATTGTCAATTTATCAATAAACTTGCAATAGAAACTGATAGAATTATGCTTATAGCAATGTGCAAACTTGGTTATAAAGGCACAGATTACAATTTTAATTCTTTTGTAAAATTCAGTGATGGACTAGCAAGAGATAGAAAAGGTATAAAGATTAGAGAGTTAGAAAAATATGATGCTTATAATTTGCTACACAAAATCAATAATTTCTTAAAACACAATACCATTTCTTCTTATCTTGATTTGAAAAAATACTATCCTGAAAATGTAGCTTCGAAAGAAAACGGAACTGCAAATATAGAATATGAAAATGGCATGTTCGCTGGTGATTGGATAATTGTTAAAGATGATTACATTGATGACTTGTTGAAAAAATTAAGGAAATTCTTTAAGTCATATTGTAAAGAAATAGTCAAAGAAAATGTTGACGAGTCCGCGTGGAATCATGATGATTACTTTATAGAAGCCTTAAAAAAATTAAGCAATCCTCGTGAGTATTATGGAGTGTAAAATGAAAAAAAATAAAATTATAATGCATCGCATTATTTGGTTATGTATCACATTGTTGTTTATTTTCACCCCAATTATATCATCTGCTATATAGCCATATTTGAAGATAGTTGATGAGTCGGTTACAAGTGAATACAATTCATCATATAATTGGACTGATGTAGATATAACCCTAACCTTTAATAGAGAAGTAAATAGTGGGTATGTAGATATTGCTTTCATATAAAGAATATGTTATAGATGATAAAATAATTTCTGTTTATGCATGTTTTTATCATCATACTTTAAGAATAAATGGAGAAAAATATGATGAGCATAATACAATTATGACATTTACTCCAATAAGACTTTCTACAACATTAGAAAATGGCAGCAAGATTGAAGTTATCATTTCCTTAACAAATAGAATTTCTACAAAATTAAATGATAAAATTTTAATGAGTAAATAAATATCTTATTTATTTTTCTGAATTTAATTATTATATTTCAAATAACCCTTTGGGGTTATTTTTTATTAAATTTTTCTCGAGTGTTCAAATGGTGAACACTCGACTTTTTTATACTCAAAATATGGAGATAGAAATTTAAAAAGTTTTCTCGTTGCACACAATGGGTGTGTTGCGGGAATTATATAATTGTCTTGTAAAAATCTTTCTCGTTTGACCAAATGGTGGTAAAGCGAGATGGGCTTTCAATTTTTGGTTTTTCAAAAGGAATAATTGTACCAAAACATTCATGTAAAAAGAAAAACTGCACGCAATTCTCATTTTCACGAGGGTGCGCACAGTTCTCTAATGGCGGAACTAACACCAACACTTGCGTCATAAGTAGGTATAATCAGAGCCTTATATTAAATATGAAAATTTGAAAGGAACATTTATTTAATCTAAAATTATTCATAAAAATATAATTTGTTATTGTAAATTTACAGACTTATAAAGTTGTCTACTAAAAATGTGTTTTTATTTGATACAAAATACTGCATATAAAGGAATGGACTTAATATTATTTTCGAATCCAAAATTTTTAGATGAAATTCGAATCGAATATTCAGGAGAATACTTGTTGACATATTCATTTAAACTTCTAGATCTTGTGTTATCGCTAGATTTAACTTCAATAGGAATAATATTTATGCCAAGTCTAGTGATAAAATCTATTTCCGCAGTATTTCCACTAGTCCAATAGAAACAACTATGTTTATTTATGATAAGTTGATTGTTGACATAATTTTCTGTAAGTCCGCCTTTAAAGTCATTAAATTCAGGATTATCAAATAAAACATCATCAATTAAAATATCTTGGCTGGCAGAACATAATCCAACATCATTCATATAAAACTTGAAGTCATCTAATGATTTGTATGAGTTTAGAGGAAGTTTTATTTGTTCAAGTCTATATAATTGATTTGCAACTCCAGCTAAACAAAGCCATTCAATTGCATTTGCAAATTCGTTTGCTCGACCCCCGCTTTTAATTAAAGAATATTTAAACTTTTTATTTTCTTTGGCAAGTTGAGTACTGATGTTTTTGTAAACTAATTTGGTTTTTGGTATTTCAGATTCTTTGTTGTATTTGCCCATATCATTAAAATATGAGTCTAAGATTGATTGCTGTTTTATTTTAACTAAGTTATAATTTTTATTTTTTAAATATTCTTCAACAACTTCAGGCATGCCACCAACATATAAGTAATTTTTATATAGTTCAATAGCTTGTTCGTGGAAGGGTTGTGCTAATGGCTTATTAGATTCAAAGCAATTTTTAATTTCTTCAATAAGAAATTTGTTGTCACTTGCCATTAAGAATTCTTCAAAGTCCATAGGATACATATTTAAAAATTCAACTTTGCCAACTGGGAAAGAGAATTTTTGTCTATGGACAGAAACTCCAAGTAGTGAACCCATAGCAATAAGGTGGTATTCGTTAGCTTCTTCGCAAAAATATTTAAGAGAAGTAAGAGCTTCTGGACATGCTTGAATTTCGTCAAAAATAATTAAAGTGTGAGAGGGGATTATTTCTTTTCTTTTATAGTTGCCTAATTTTTTTAATATGTTTTGAGGAACTAAGTCTGTAAAAAAGTCTTTTAATCCTTGTTCCTTTTCAAAGTTGCAATAAACAACATTTGCATAGTTCTCTGCACCGAATAAATTTACTATATATGTTTTCCCAACTTGTCTAGCACCTTGCAAAACCAATGGTTTTCTATCTTCAGAATTCTTCCAATTAATTAAATCTTGATAAATTTTTCTTTCCATAACATCTCCTTATGATAAATGTATGATAGCACATAAAAATAATAAAATCAACAAAATTTACATTTTTTTACACTTAATATTTTATAAAATTTACATTTTTTCATAGATAAGTATAAAAAGGTTGAAAAATGCATTGTATTAAGATTATTGTTTTTTAAGTTAATATGTGAGATAATTTACTAATTTATTGTTGAGCTAGACAAATCTAGGTTGTTTCGTTTGGGTAATAATTACGATAAAACTAGTTTAACTTGATATCCGATAAAATGCTAATATACTACGACTTGGTACTTTTGGTTTTAGTAATGCTACAAACGACCTAATATAATTACTATATTGTGAGGTGGGTGAAGAAACTCTATGAAAATCCAAATGAAAATCCCGAAGAAGTCAAAATGTAATACGATGCACTAAAGCGCAAGGATATGTTCAAAGAAATTACCTTCAACACCTTCGTAGCCTATCACCACCTCATCGCCATAGCCATAACCTTCGAAAACGACCATCACCACACTACCTACTACTTCCTCAAAAAGTATGGATTGTTTTAGAAAAATTTTATTAAAAGGGATACAAAATCTTAAGCGATGTGTTATAATGCTATTATATAGAAAGGAAAAAGGTGTAAATGGCTGCTAATTGTAAGATTTATACACCGCAAAAAATAGTAAAAGAAATGCTGTTATTGTGCGGATATAAAGGAAAGAAGATTCTAAAAAAACATGTTGTAGACAATAGTTGTGGGAAATCTGCAATATTAAGTGAAATAGTAGAAGAATATATTAAAAGCTCGAGAAAACAAAAATTATCAAATGAAGAAATAAAAAATGATTTAGAAACTTATATACATGGTTTTGATTTAGATGAAGAAGCAATTCAGGTTAGTAAGCAGCTCTTACAGGAAATAGCATGTAAAAATAAATTAGATAAAATTAACTGGAATATACAATTAGCGAATTATTTAGAATATGACGAACAAAACAAATATGATTATATTATAGGGAATCCTCCATATATAAGTTATTATGATATGGGAGAAAAAGATAGGAACGGATTAAAAATTTTCGACTCCTGTCAGTTTGGAAAGTTTGATTATTATTATGCATTCATTGAAAAAGCCATAAAAACAATGAGTGAAAAATCTTCAATGGTTTATATTGTTCCTAATAGTTTTCTTAAGAATAATTCTGGGAAATATTTAAGAGAGATAATAAAACCACTATTAACGGACATTATTGACTTTTCGGGATTTAAGATTTTTGATGATGCTTTAGTTTCTACATGCATTATAAAGTTAGAAAATAAGCAATCAAAAAAATTTAATTATATACTTAAATATAATGAGGAATTTAAAGAAGTAGAAAAAACACAAATCGAAGATAAATATATATTTGATTTTGTGCCAAATATTGAAGGCGGTAAATTTGGAGATTATTTCAATGTGTTTAGTTCAGCAGCCACATTATTAAATAAAGCTTTTATATTGGGAAAAAACGAAAATAAAGAAATTAATTATAAAGAAAAAGCAATAAGAAAAGCTGCAAGCCCTAAGATATTATCAAAAGGAAAAGAACAATTTATAATATTTCCTTATTCTTACGACAGAAAGGGAGAATTAGTTAAGTTTTCAGAAAAAGACTTTAAAGAAAAAAATCCATCTTGTTATAGTCATTTGTGTTCTTTTAAGGAAGCTTTATTGAAAACAGATAAAGATGCTAATTCGAAGTTCTTTGAATATGGTAGGTCACAAGCTTTGAAAAAATTAAATCAAGAAAAGTTGTTGGTATCAACATTAGTTACAAAAGAAGTAAATGTCTATATGTTAGATAAAAAAACAATTCCATATTCAGGATTAGTTATAACTCAAAAACTTAAAGATGTTGGGTTGGAGATAGCAAAAGAAGTTTTAGAATCCGAAAAGTTCTTAAAATATATTGAAAATACTGCAGTAAGTGCTAATGGTATTACTAAAAGAATTTCATCAAAAGATATAGAAAATTTTTGTATAGAGGTATAGCATGTCAAACATTTCATTTAAAGTTGATGCGAGAACCGCAAGGTTATTGGGAAGAGAAAATGTTGTTAATGAAAATAGCGCAATTATAGAACTAATAAAAAACACATATGATGCAGATTCGGATTTTTGTTATTTAATTTTTAATATTAATTTTGAAGAAATTCCGAAATTTATCGACTTCAAAAAAGCAAACGACATATTTTCAAGCGATGAAATAGAGATAATTGAAAATTATTATGTACACTCAATTGATAATGCTGGATATATGATTAAGCAAGGGGTAAATTTAGAAGAAATAAGTTCTTTATTTTTATCTAAAAACTCTATTTTGTGTATTGATAATGGTGTTGGAATGGATTCGCAAATAATAGAAGACTATTGGATGAAGATAGGAACTGGAAACAAACAAAAGGATCAATTTTCGCCAGAAAAAAATAGAGTGAGAACGGGAGCTAAAGGAGTTGGAAGATTTGCTTTAGATAGATTAGGAACTTACTCAAAAATGTCAACTTGCATGAGAAATCAAAATGTATATAGATGGGAACTAGATTGGTCCCAATTTGATAATACGTCTACGTTAGATGAAGTCTCTGCTTTATTAGAAGAAAATGAAAATGTAGATTTTGAAAATCATTTAAAGAAACTTATTGTTCAGAGTGGAATTGAACTATCTGATAATTTAAACTATGGAAGAGGAACCATAATTCAAATTAATAATTTAAGAGATTTTTGGAATCAAACAAAAATTGATAAACTAATAAGTCAAGTAAAAACATTGTTTCCTTTTGGATTAATTGATAAATTTAACATTAAGATTTGTAGGAATAAAGAAATTTTAGAAGACACATTAGCTAGTCAAATTAATAATTATGATTACAAGTTATCAGCAAAATCCCAAAATGGGGAATTGATGGTAAGTATAAAAAGAAATGAATTTGAAGAGAGAGATATACCCCCTCATATATTTAATAATGAATTTTTTAAAAACAATTTTTCTAAAGAAAAAATTCTTGGAAAGGAATTTACTATTAAAGAAACAAATAGTTCAATAGTTAAATATTATAAGAAAAAACCAGATTATGTTGATGATATATATAATAGTGTGGGAGACTTTTCATTTGATTTGTATTTTATGAAAAAGTCTTTAAATGAGGAACATTCGTATTATTATAAAAAATTTGCATCTTTAATTAGAACAAAATTATTAGCAACATATGGTGGAATAAAATTATATAGAGACAATTTTAGAGTAAGACCATATGGTGAAATTGATTCAACATCATATGATTGGTTGGGACTGGGTGCTAGAAAAGCTCTTAGTCCATCAAGTATTAGCCATTCAGGAAAATGGAAGGTTGCGCCAGCACAAGTGTTGGGAGCTATACAAATATCGAGAATAACTAATCCTTATCTTATCGATCAATCAAATAGAGAAGGAATCATGCAAAATGATTACTTTATTGCTTTTCAACAAATAATTTTAGGAATTATTTCTTATTTTGAGATTGATAGACAACTTATTGTGAGGATATTCCGTCAAGAACAAGAAAAGATTGAGACTAAATCAAATGTAAATATTGAAGATTCAATTAGTGATGCTCAACAATATGAAAACTCTTCTGAAAAAGACAAAAAAGAAATTGCTGAAGATAAAAAAGAAAATGTTGAAGATTACTTAAAAACAATTGCGATCATGAATAAAGAAATTGATAAGAAAAATGATCAATTGAGAACATTAAAGGCAATGGGTGGAACTGCTGTGATTGCAAATACATTTTTACATTCTTTAAAAGATATTAAAGCATGCATTGGTTCTGCGCCTCAACAAATAATTACAGTGTTAAAAAAATATCTTAATATTGATGATTTTACAGAAGATAAGGTCGTAAGTTATAAAAACCCATTTTCAAAGGTTAATAGTATGGTTAAAAGTCACGAACAATTAGAAGAATGGGTTGGGTTAATGGTAAATGCATTAACAAAAGAAAAAAAGCCAATTGCGGAAATTAACTTCACTGACGAAGTTCAGAATACTATTAATTTATGGAAAGAGACAATAAAACAATATGGTATATCAATAAATGATATTGAAAAGATGGATATAGTAATGCATATTTCACCAATGGATATTAATAGTATATTTAATAACTTAATTGCAAATTCGGTTTATGCTTTAAATAGTGAAGAAAAAATGGGTACAAGAAGTATACAAATTGATATATCAAAAGATGAAAATAATATATTAATAATTTATTCGAATAATGGTCCGCCAATTGCTGAAAAATATAAAGAAAATCCAAATTTGATGTTTGAAGCTGGTGACTCAACAAAAGAAAATGGAACCGGAATGGGAATGTGGATTATTTATAATACTATAAAAGAAGATTATAATGGAGATATTGTATTATATCCAGATTACGATGGTTTCAAGGTGAAGATTATTATACCGTATAAATAATATAGGAGTTTAAAATGTGTAAGAAGATAATAGGAATAGTAGAAGATTCAGTTGATGATTTTAATTGTGCAGCTACTACTATTTATGGTAATTCTGATTATGATAGTTTATTGATTCAAGATTTAAATATAGAAACAATCTTATCCTTGATTTCTGAAGGTGGCATTTCGGCTCTAATGATAGATTATAATATAAATTTTGATAAAGAGAATAAAAAAGGTGCAACACTATTTAAATTAATAAAAAACAAAGTTCCGGCATTCCCAATTGTTATTTTGACAGCTCTACCAGAAGCTGTAAAAGAAACATTTGAAGTTGATGCAGATAAAATTTATGAAAAAACGAAGTTTTTTAAATCGGAAGGTGAGTACGCGAGAGAAAAGGTATGTCATTTAGTAGATAACATAAATCAATTTCATTATAAATTAAATCAAAAAGAATCAAATATATTGGCTATTATAAAAAAAGGTAAAAATATAGATATAAATGATTATACTAAATTAATTCATTTACAAGACGAGTTAAGTATGTATAATGTTAATCTTGATAGTATTCCACAAGAGCTAAAAAATTTAGATTCATTTACAAAAGCAAATGAACTTATAGAGAAAATTGAGAATTTAATAGATAAATTGTAAGGATAAAAAATGATTAATATACGAAAGTTTAATGATTATGAAATTCCTAAAAGAGAAAGAATAGATAGTTTAGATATAAAAGAGAATCTTAAGCAAAACTTTTTTGGTAGATGTGCATATTGCAATTGTCACTATAAAACACTTACTGGCTTAGAATATCAAATTGAGCATATAATTCCCAAAAAGAAAGCGGAAGATAATGGAAAACCTGAATTAAGAGATGATTATAATAACATGGTTTATGCTTGCAAAAAATGCAATTTATATAAAAGCCAAACATGGCCTTTTGATGACTATGATTTAAATCATACATATGATAAAGATTTAGGGGTGGGTTTTTATGATCCATGTTTAGTTGATTTTAATTCAATATTTTATAGGGATGAATACGGAATAATAATGTCTGATGATAGAGTAGGGCAATATATGATAGATAAATTAAAATTATATACTCTTTTTAGGAGCGTTGCTTGGTATTGTGATAAACTCAAAAATTTACAAAGAAGGTTGATTGAAAAGAAAAAGGGTTTAGGCGATAAACCTGAAATAAATTCTGCTATAGCGGATATTGCAGTAAAATTGCAATCCTATCTTGATTACATATCCGCATGCTTAAACTAAAAAATTAATAACAAACTCAATAATTTGGTCAACTTCAATAGAGTGGAGTTGACCTTTTTCTATGTCTAAATATAGATATTCTTTCCATTTGTCTTTTGAAAAGCCATTTAGAAAATTGTATTTCATTTCTACAACTTTATTTAGGTTTAATTTGTATTCAGCAGTCATCTTTTGTTCGTAGTGTTTTTCTCTTATCATATCGGCTAAAACTTTTTTATCCATAAACGTGCCTTGCGTTAAGTTTGTTTGTGTATTAATTCTGTTAGAAAAGAAATGCAAGTTATTAAAAAATAATTCAACAATTGCTCATTACCTCTCTTTTTGAGATAAAAGAAAAAAGTGACTGAAAAATCTAGCAATAAAATTGAATTTTGAAAAAATATTTATATGGCGAAATCTCTGATAAAATCATAGGTTTTCTTTTTTTATTTAAAGTAATTTGATGTAAAAAGTAACTTATAAATCCCCTTATATAGAGGAGGTGTTTATGATAAGAAGAATGAAATCGGAAGAAAATAAAAGTTTAATTTATTAAGCAGGAAAAGGAGTGACGCAAATTGTTTTTTATGTGGCTAAAAACCCGCTAGATATGGACAATTTTAGTGCCGTCACACATTTTGTGCGTGCCAGCACATTGACTCAATTTGCATCTCTCCGCTTTTCGCCACAACTGGGAAACCCAGTTTGTCTTTATTGAACATTTTATTTAATAAGAAAAAATTTCATTGCCCCCCTAATTGCAATGAAAAGGAAATCTTATATGAATAAAAACATACAGATAATAAATTTACTAAATGGAGATGAGAAAATAACAAAGATTGAAATAGATAAAACCACTTTAGAAATAGGTGCTTATTTTTTAAAAAACATACTTAAAATTTTTTTGAGAGATAATGGAGATATAGAGAAAATTAAAAAAGAATATACAGGTTTTGACTGGACTTGTGAAAACGTTTGTGATATGTGTGTTTGTGATAATTCAAAAAGGAGTAAAACAAGTGAAAAGTAAAGTGGTAATATATGCAAGATTTAGTTCTCATAGCCAAACAGAACAATCAATTGAAGGACAACTCCGTGAATGCTATGAGTTTGCAAAACGAAATGATTATGTGGTTGTTAATGAGTATATAGACCGAGCAATTTCTGGTATGACTGATAATCGACCAGCATTTTTGCAAATGATTGAAGATAGCAAAAAGAAAGAGTTTGAATATGTGCTTGTATACCAACTAGACAGGTTTGCTCGAAGCAGATATGATAGTGCGAATTACAAAGCAAAACTTAAAAAGAATGGTGTTAGAGTATTATCTGCAAGAGAGAATATTTCAGATGATGCTAGCGGTGTACTAATGGAATCTGTGCTAGAAGGTATGGCTGAATACTATTCCAAAGAGCTTGGTCAAAAAGTAAGACGTGGAATAAATGAGAGTTTAATCAAAGGTAATTACATTGGTGGGAGTGTTAATCTAGGATATAAGATTGTTGACAAAAAATGGGCAGTAGAACCGCAAGAAGCAAACCTAGTGTAAGAATTATTCAAACAGTATGCTAACGGCAAGTTTGCCAAAGAAATTTGCGATGAATTAAACAAAAATGGGTTTAAGAACAAACAAGGCAAAAAGTTTACGGTTGAGATAATTGCGAAAATGCTTCGTAATAGAAAATATATTGGTGAGTTTAATTGTAAAGGAATAGTTTATAATGATATTGTCCCGGCAATTATAAGCAAGGAATTATTTGAAAAATGTAATAAAATTATGGATCAACATAAACATAGACAAAAGCACAAAAATAGAGTTAATGATTATATATTAAGTAGCAAGCTGTATTGTGGGTATTGTGGTTGTACCATGACAGCTGAATCCGGTAATGGAAAATGTGGGACAAAGCATAGATATTACAAATGTAGAAATCGTAAACATTTAATAAAAGAATGTGAAAGTAAAACAATTAGAAAAGATTATATCGAAAATCTAATTGTTGATGTAACAAAGAAACATATTTTAAAAAAAATCAAGAGTGGATCAAATAGCAAACCTAATTGCAAAACAATATAATACCGAACTGGGAGAAAATCTAGAACTAGCAAATTTACAGACACAATTAAAAGAGATTGACAAACAAATTGAGTCTTTAATTGTTGCAATTATGAATGGTTTAAATTCCAAATCCATTGAATTGAAAATTAAACAATTAGAAAATGAAAAATCCATTTTAACAGAAAAAGTGGTTCTATCAGAATCGCACCAAACGAAGCCAATAAACCCAGATGATATAAAACACTTTATATATTATTTTATGAGTAAAGATTACTTAAATCACAATGAAAGAGTTGAATTCTTTACCAAGAATTCTTTACCAAGTTTATATCAAAAATAATTTATTATAATGACAGACTAATAATTATTTATAATACAAAACCAAACGATGTGAAGAAATAGTAATTAATAGCAAAGAAGATATAGAGAAAATTGAGAATACAATTAAAAATTTAGAAGAAAAAAAGTCGCTTGGCGAAATTCACGCCGAACGACAGGTTAATGGCGGAGAGAGCGAGATTCGAACTCGCGCTCCGATTTGTGTCGGACTAACGCCTTAGCAGGGCATCCTCTTCGGCCTCTTGAGTATCTCTCCACATTTTCTATTTAGTTTTGCTTGATTTTTAAATGCGTTGATTTTTATATTGAATTTATTTAAATTAGGGTGATGGTGTATGCTGTTGCAAATTCAATGCAGTTCTTGTAATCTCGTATCAAGCGTTTTGATTATAACATACACCAACTTCAAATTTCAAGTATTTTATTTATTTTATGAAAATAATTTTATTTTTGCCAGTTTGCAAAATTTTTTCAATTTGAAAGTATTTTGAAAGTTTTTATTGATATGAATAAAAAATTTAGTTTTCGTTTTCGTCTTTATTTTGCTTTCTTGGTGGAACGGGTTTGTCACGCATTTCTAAAAAGTTATGTTTGATAAGCGGAATATTTTTTCGGATTATGATTTTTGCGATTTCAAAAAGAATACAAATGATAGTTAAAATAAGCGACAAAATTCCATAGAAAATTGCAGAAACATCGACTCTACCGGTTGTGAACAAAACGTTTAGGGAAGTTGCAAGAGCTAATGTAAAGTTGATAATTTGCACAGAATATTTCAAAAATTTTGTTGCACTTTGAAAGTTCTTCAAGCGATATTTCAGGCTTGTTTTGTTTCCTATACTTATCAATATTAAAAGAACAAAGGCAAAAAAGTAAGCAATCAGCAAATAAATAATTATTTTTGAAAGGAAAGATTTTTCCGAAAGTTTATAGATGACAAACATTGTGTAAGAAGAAAATAAAACAATAGAAAAAATATTCCAGACGTAAAATATAACCTTAAGTTTGGTTGTACTTAACTTTTGGTTTTGTGAATTTTCTGGAGTTTCAGCATATTTTGATTCTTTTTCTTGTTTGTTCTTTTTTCTTTTCCAAAATGCCATAACAAAATTATACTTTAATTTTTACCAAAAATCAAATACTTGTACCCCCAAGGGGTTAAAATGTGGCGTGATACGGCAGAACTGCGAAAAAGTCTAAACCAATGGGTACGTTTTTGTACACTCATGCGTGAGATTTTTCTATTCCTTCTTTTTTACAATATTTTTCCCTTGTGGGTTAGATGCATATTGTTTTTTAGAATGATTATATTTGTTAGTAAGTCCTAAAATCTTATAAAAATGTCAAATTTGTTTAAAAATATTGCTATTATTTTAGCAATTACTTGACTTTTTGTTGAAAAATTGCTAAAATATTAGTAATATGAAAGATATGATTGATATAAGCACATTTGTTGGTGCTCTAACAGAACAAAAAGTTACAGATGACCTTGTTTTTAGGTTCAAAAAAAGAAGAAAAGAAGCTGGATTCACGCAAAAAAAACTTGCTGAAAAATCTGGTGTAAGTTATGGATCTATTCGCAGATTTGAGCTTTCTGGTGATATTTCGCTTTCTTCGCTTTTGAAACTTGCAGGGGCTATCAACTGTTTAGATGATTTTAATATGTTATTCAAAAACCAAATTATTAAAGATTTAAGGAAATTAAAATAATGAAATTAGATGTTAAAACATTGATTGTAAAATACAATGGCAAAACTGTTGGAATTTTGAAACAACTTGACAACTACAGAATTGGTTTTCAATATGATGAACAATGGTTAAAAGAAGGTTTTTCAATCTCACCATTTTCATTACCTTTAACCAGTGATGTTTATATTTCAAAATCACAGTATTTTGATGGGCTTTATGGTGTGTTTAATGATTCACTTCCTGATGGTTGGGGGGAGCTTTTGGTTAAAAGAATGCTCGCAAAAAAGGGAATTGACTACAATAATATTTCGCCACTTGCAAAACTTTCACTTGCAAGAGAAAACGGACTTGGTGGTTTAACTTATGAACCAAATCAACGAGAAAACCAAAAGACTGTAACAAAAGACATAGACAAACTTGCCAAAGAAGCTGAAAATATTCTTAATGATGGGCAATCGGATGATGCTGATTTGGATGAAATTTTTATGCTTGGTGGGGCATCTGGTGGTGCGAGACCAAAGGCTCATTTGAGCATTGATGGTGAGCAATGGATTGTTAAGTTTCCTTGTAGAATCGATGAATCTGATGCAGGGCTCAAAGAATTTGAAGCAAACAAAATTTCAAAAAATTGCGG
The DNA here is from genome assembly GCA_934771675.1 of uncultured Clostridia bacterium. Lineage (GTDB taxonomy): Bacteria > Bacillota > Clostridia > Christensenellales > UBA1242 > RGIG1681. The sequence continues at coordinate 1,004 of CAKVMF010000010.1, read as the reverse complement.
AATAAAAACCAATGAGTTTAAACTTTTTGAATCAAAGCAATGTTCTGGATACTTTGGAGCAAAACGTTTTGACAGGATTGGTGACAAGCGTGTGCATGTGGTTTCACTGGCGTCTTTACTTGAAACAACTCACCGTATTCCAACTCTTGACTATGTTCATTTGTTTCAAGTTATTCAAAATATCTGTGTGAACAAAAAGGAAGATATGATGGAAGCATACAGGCGTATGTGTTTCAATGTGTTATTTGAAAACAAAGACGACCATGGAAAAAACTTTGCGTTTATGTATGATGAAAAACTTGGCGGTTACACCCTCACACCGTTTTATGATATAACAAAAACCCCAACAAAATTGGAACATGAAATGACCATTCTTGGCAATGGCAAACCCACTGAAGAAGACCTTCTTGCAATGGCAAAAAGATTTAAGCTTTCTATGACTGAGTGCAAAAAAATCATCTCAAAAACAAAAGCAGAAGTTAAAAAGTGCGAATGCCAATATGATTATGAATAATTTCATTGAACACTTTGGTTTTATTAGTTAACAAAAATTATTTGAAGAAGGCTTAATTTTGAGCCTTTTTCTTTTGCTAAAGTGGATTTTATTCGGGGTTATGATTTACAATTGTTAAAAATTGTGTTAAAATGTGAGCATGAATAAAGAACAAATACAAAAAAATAAAGAAGAATTTTTGCAAATTGCTCGTGAAAATATCAAACGTGAAGGCATAAATGAGCTTTTGAATTGGCTTGAAGCCACAGATTTTTTTGAATGTCCTGCAAGCTCAAGATTTCATTCTGCTGAAGCTGGCGGTTTATGTTTCCATTCAATCAATGTTTACAAACGTCTTTTGAAACTTGCAACTGATGAGTGGGGTGAAGATGTAAACAAAGAACAAATCGCAATTGTTGGTCTTTTTCATGATTTATGCAAATGCTGTTTCTACAAACAAGAAATGCGTAATGTTAAGGAAAATGGAGAGTGGGTTCAAAAGCCTTACTAT
>CAKVMF010000009.1 GCA_934771675.1 uncultured Clostridia bacterium | reverse complement strand
GTTTTGTTGCATCACTTCATTCTGGTGGAGATATCAAGATGAGTGATTGGGCAAAATTTAATGGTATTTTGACAGTTGAAGATGTTGACGCTACAAAGAAACTTGGCAATATTTTAAGACTTGCTGAATGTTTCGATAGAACAAAAAATAGCGTTATTGTTGACATCAATTGCGATATTTTGGGCGATTCAGTTATTATGAAAACTGTAACAACAGGAGATGCTTCATTTGAAATTCAAAGGGGTATGGATGTTGGTAGAGATTTTGAAAGAATCTTCCATAAAAAACTTGAAATTTTATAATAAAAAAGACTTGGGAAATCCAAGTCTTTTTTTGTGACAATTTGCTACGAATAATTTGTGATAAACAATTTGAACAAATAAAGCAAAATAAAAAGTCAGTGAAAGACCTGACTTTTTTGTTTTAAATTATATCATTACCTTGATCAATTTCAAGTTCGTCTGATGGAATTGTGTTTTCAAATTCAACCAATTTATAAGCATATGTAACAGAGAAGAATATTCTATCAGGGTTTGATTTGCTTACAAAGTTCTTAAAAATGTAGATATATGTTCCATCATTTGAATCAAGTGAAGTTTGATTTGCTTGTGGCTTGATTGCAGAACTTGGAGCAGTGTAGGTTGTTGAAATGTAGAAAGATAAAATTTTTTCTGAAGATTCATTGTTAAGAATAACCTTTGTTAAGTTTTTATCTCCATAATAGAATCCGGTTTGAGAGGATTTGTTATTAAAACTTCTTGTGTATGAACCGTATTCTTTTCCATTTGAAAATTGAGATAGGTGAAATTCAAGAGTTTCTGAATCTTTGTATTTCAATTTGTTTTGGTTTAAAACATTAAAAAATTCATCAATGTTATTTGCTCCAAATTGTTTATAAATATTTGCTTTATATGCTTCTTGTTTATCTTCAGAATAATCTTGAAGATTGAACTCAAGTGAAGCGATGTGTGAATATTTGTATGTTCCATCATAGTCTTTTGAAACAAGCTCTTCCAAAATTGATTCATTGTCAACATTGGTTAAAATTGAAGTATAAAAATTAGAATTTGACGTGTTGTTATTCACGTTTCCTTTTTTATTATTAATATTTTTGACAGCAAAAACAATGCCGATTGTTGCAATGGCTGCAACCAATACGGCAATTAATACTATTATTAAAATCTTTTTCTTTTTAGCTTCCAAAATGATTCTCCAATTTTAATAATTTATTTAGGCAATTTAAATTAAAAAATTGCGATACACTTTATTTATTAACATATGAATTATAGCAAAATGTGGCACAAAAGTCAATATGCATTAAAAATTTTTGTATTCATAAAAAAAGACTGAATTAATCAGTCTTAATTGTTTTTTAGAATCTTTTTTAGAAGTTGTGGATATTTAATAAGCTCTGCAGTTCCCATAATATCGGCTTGTGGAATATCAGAGATATTTATTTTGAGTTTCAATTTTTCAAACAAATATTTTTCTAAACCAACGATAGCAGATCCGCCACCATAAACATAAATACCATTTTTTGCAATATCAGAAACAATTTCTGGGTCGCTTGATTGGATAATTGAAACAATTGCATCGGTGATTTTTGAGTAATAATGGTTTATGATTGGGTAGAGTTCAGATGCTGAAATTGTGAGTTCTTGCTTTTCATTTTTATTTTTATTGATACCCATGATGGTTGTTGTTGCTGTGTATGAATCAAAAAGAGAACAAACCTCAACCTTAACTTTTTCTGCTTGATCTGGGGAAATTTTGATTCCGTATGATTCTTCAATATATTTTGCTATTGCAACATTGATAATGTTTCCACCAAGTGCAATATTGTAGCCATTGATAATAGAGTAGTTTGAAATGCTTGCAATATTTGTTGTGTCACCGCCAATGTTTACAACGAAGGCAGAGTTATCTGTTTTGATGTCAAGTCCACTTCCTATTGCATAACTTAAAACGTCAGGAACGATGTAAACATCAGCAATGCCTGCTTTGAAACATACAATTTCAAATTGTTTCTTTTCGGCAGGTGATAGTCCCAATGGAACACACAAAACAGCTTTTATATTTTGACCAAATTGTTTTGTTGGAAATATTTTTTTCAAAAATCCTTTTAGCATCAATATTGCTAGATTTTCGTAATGAATAACACCATTTGAGATAGGTGAATATATTGTTATATTGTCTGAAGTTCTTCCATACAATTCTTTTGCTTCATTTCCAACCGCTTGGACATCTTTAATTTTTAAATTTGTTGGCATTGCAATCAAACTTGGTTCTTTTAAAACAATACCATTTCCAAGTTTATATATACAAGTTGTTGTTGAACCTAATTTTATTCCAATGAAATTTGTTGACATACTTTACCTCTAAAACAATTATATATTATTTTTTTGAAATAAACAAAGCAAATAGCACAAAATTAACAAAATAATTTAAAAGTAGACAAAATGGTTTATATGAATTTTTTTGATATCAAATATAAATGCTTTATCATTATAGTATGAGTAGAATAGTAGGATTTTTTTCATGCAAAGGCGGAATAGGTAAGTCATCTATCATAAAAGTTCTTTCTGCAAACTTATCTAAAATTGGAAAGAAAACTTTGGTTATTGATGGATATTTCGGCTGCAATTCAATTGCTTTGGACTATGATTCGGCTAGTGATCATAAAACGTTTGACTTAAAAAATTATTTTACTGGTGACTCGGAAATTAAAGACGTTGTAAATAAGTTTAATCAAAATTTGTTTTATATAAAGACAAATAACGTTATGTTTAACTACGTATCTAGAAAAAATCAAATTCATGAAATCATAAAAATGCTTGCAAACTATTTTGATTTTATACTTATTGATGTCAATTGTTTTGATGATGTAAAAATAAAAGTATTTCTCGAAGTTTGCAATGAAGCAGTTGTTGTTTTGAATGACGAAATCCAAGTTGTTAGAAACAGTGCGAAATTGATTCAAAAGATATGTTTTTATAACAATATAAAAGTAAAAAATTTGATTGTGAATTACTCAAGATTTGTTTTTCAAATAAAGGGAAAAGTTTTATCAAAAAATGATATTGAAGATGTGTTAAAACAAGAGATTATTTTTGAGATAAAAAAGTCATATAAACATAACAATTATTTTAACAAAAAATGGTGGACTTCAAGTTCAAAATTTTTTGATAAATTAACATATGCTTTTTGCGAAAATAGATTTGTTGATGGTGGTGAGAAGAAAAAATATTTTGGAGCGTTGGGGTTATTGAAAAGGATGGTTGAATCAAAATATGAGTAATATAAAAAATGAAACTATGAGCTTGGTTGCATGTGACAAGTTTGAAATTCCAATAATGCTTTTAAAGAATATGAAAGGTGAAATGTTTGATGTTGCAAGCAAATTTATGAACCCTAAAAAAGAAAATTTTAAACTTCAAGCAAAAGTTTTAAGCAATGGAAGATATTTGATTGAAGTTAAATTTTTTGCCGACAACTTTGTTTTTAAATAAGTAATTAATTGCAAAAATATATCATAAAATGATTATAATGAAGCAATTATTCATCCAAAATGTCAAAAAAATGCGAAAAATGTTAAAATGTGTAAATTTTATCAAAATAGATTTATCATTTGTTTTTATGTTTGTTTTGGCTATTATTTTAGATGAAGTTTGGTTGTATGTTTTGTTTGTTGTTTTTATTTGTTTGCATGAGTTTGCTCATTATTTTGTGGCGAAGAAACTTGGGTATATGGCTTCAAAAATTCACTTAACTTTTTTTGGCGCATCGCTTGAAGGGTTGGATGATTTTTCAATTTTTGATGAAGTAAAAATAATTTTGGCGGGACCTTTATTCAATCTGTTGGTTGTTATTTTTTGTTATTTATGTTTTTGGTTTTATCCAGAAAGTTATCATTATTTGCATGATGTTTTGCTTGTGAATTGGGCTATTTTTTTGTTTAATTTTTTACCAGTTTTTCCGCTTGATTTGGGTCGAATTTTTCTTGCTGTTTTTTCTCGAAAGTGGATGCGAAAAGATGCATTGAATAAAACGAAATTTATCTCACTTTTGTTTATATTTTTCATGTTTTGCTTATACCTAATTTCTTTCTTTTTTACATTCAATTTTTCACTTGGTTTTGTTTGTGTTAATCTTTTAATTTTATGTTTGTCAAGTTCAAAAGGAACGTCTTTTTCACGTTCTATTTTCGTTAAAAGAAAATTTAAGTTACTCTCAAAAGGGTTGATTGAACGAACGATTTATGTTAAGAGTGGATTGACTGGTGAGCGGCTTTTTAAGTATGTGGATGATTACCACTTTGCAAATTTTATTTTTTTGGATGAAAACTTGAATTATGTGGGTGAAATTAATGAGATTGATTTATATAAAAGCTTGGGATTATTTTAGATATTTATTATAAAAAAAGAACACTTATACTTGACAATTGCTACAAATAATGTTAAATTATACTCGTGCCACTTGCAAAAGGTATTTTTTTTGTGTTTAAAAGTCAAGGCTTTATGCTTTGCACCTTCGCAGTGAGACTGGAGAGAGGAGGATAAAAAATTATGTACGCTATTGTTGAAGTTGGTGGCAAACAATATAAAGTTGAGCCAAACGCTTATTTCAAAGTAGAAAAACTTGATGCTAATGTTGGTGACAAAGTTGAACTTCCATGTTTGCTTGTTGCTGATGGTGACAAAGTTCAAATCGCAACTGCTGATGCTAAAAAAGTAAATGCTGTTTGTGAAGTTTTGGAAATTGGAAAAGAACGCAAAGTTGTTGTTTACAAATACAAAGCTAAAAAGAATGAACGTAAAAAACAAGGTCATCGTCAACCATACACAAAACTTAAAGTTCTTTCTATTGGAAAATAATAAGTTTAGGTTTAGTTATGACAAAAGTAACAATATTTAAAAAAAATGATCAAATCTTCGAAGTTGAGTGTGATGGTCACACAAACTACGGAGAGAAAGGTGAAGATATCGTTTGTGCATCACTTTCTAGTATAGTTCAAACTGCAGTGCTTGGTCTTTTGATGGTTGCACTTGTTGAACTTGATATGAAAAGAGATGACGATGAAGGATATTTGAAATTCACTTTACCAGAAAAACTTGATGAAACTCAAAAAATTCAATGCTCGGCTATCTTGGATACAATGATGTGTGGAATTTCTGATCTTTATGAAAGTTTTTCAGACTATATTGAATTGGAGGTTAAAAACTTATGACAATGTTTATGAATATCCAGTTATTTGCTCACCACAAGGGTGGCGGTTCTGTTAAAAATGGCCGTGATTCAAACGCTCAAAGACTTGGTGTTAAAAAATATTCTGGCGAAACCGTTAAAGGTGGAAACATCATCGTTCGTCAAAGAGGAACAAATGTTCATCCAGGCGAAAACGTTGGTATTGGTGATGATGATACACTTTATGCAAAAATCGACGGTGTAGTTAAATTTGAAAAATTTGGAAAAGACAAAAAAAGAGTTTGTGTTATTCCAGCTGAAAAATAAGTTTAAGATGGCATTGAGCCATCTTTTTTTGTGCAGATTTTTTTGGATTTATAAAAAATGAATTTTGGTTGTTCTTTGAAAAATAAATTTTTTTGTGATTTATTTTATTTGTCAAAAAAAAATTTAAGTGATATCATATTTGCAAGGAGATTTATTATGAGTCAAAGTAATGAAAGAATTGTAAGAATTTTAAGACAAGCAGGATCTTTTTATTTTGCAACTGTTGATGGAGATCAACCAAATGTTCGTCCATTCAATGCCGTTATGGAATATGAAGACAAATTGTATTTTTATACAAACAATCACAAAAATGCATTTAGACAAATGCAAACTAGTCCAAAAATCGAACTTTGCTGCAAAGTTGGTGATGACAGATGGATGAGAGTTAATGGAAAGGTTGTTTTTGACTACAGAGAAGAAGCAAAAAAAGCAATGCTTGATGAAAATCCAGAACTCAGAAAAATTTATAACGAACAAGATAAAATTTTTGAAGTGTTTTATCTTTCAAATGTTTCTGCTAAAATTCATAGTCTTTATGATAGCCCAGAAACAATTTGCTAATTTATGGAAAATAAAATCCCAGAGATATCTGGGATTTTTGTTTTGCAAAATATTAATTTTGTTATAGGTTGGTTTTTAGTTTTTTTCACGTTCATAGTAAAACAGATATTGCTGTGCAAGACCCGAATTTTCGCCAAATATGCTTTCAAAATATTCTTGAATTTTTGGTCTAGTTAACACGGTTGAAGAGAAATGATTGTAATAAACTTGTTCAATCCATGTGTCAACAGGAAATTTATCTTTTCTACCAAAGCCAAAAAGCAAAATGCAACTTGCAACTTTTGGACCAACTCCGCTGAGAGATATTAAAAACTTGAATAGGGAGTCTGTGTCTAAATTCTTTAGGTCGTCTATGTTTATCGCTTTTAAATAATCGGCTGTTTGCTTTAAAAATTTATCACGATATCCAGCTCCAAGTGTTTGGAAAAACTCGAGTGGTTGGTTTGCAAGTTCAGCTGTTGTTGGAAATGCGTGATAACCATTTTTTGCGTGTCCGATTAAACAAAGTTTTTCAATGATTTTTTGAATACGTTTTATGTTGTTGTTTTGTGAAATTATGTATGAATAAATCATTTCTTCAGCATCAGATTTTAATATTCTGATTCCGTATCCATAGTCAACCATTGGACTCAAAACAGAGTTTTGCTTTAAAAGGGTTTTTATTGGTGTGTAGTCGGTGTTTAGGTCAAAAAAATTAATAAAGTAATCAGCATCATCAGAAATAATTTCGTAGTTATCATTATTTTCGATTATGGTTGCTTTATGGTTTTTTGAATAAACATAATAGTTTTGATTTGTGTCAATACCAAATCTAAAAATTTGACCACATTCTAAAATATGTTTAGGATTAAATTGTGATTTGTCGGTAACTATAATTTTGTTGCCGGATTTTTCATATATATTCATGACAATATTATATAAGCAAAAATTTATAAATGCAAATTATTCTTGATAAAATTGCCTTGTTATGATAATATTTAAGTAGAGGGGAATATGTGGTTTTTATATTCAAAATTTAAGGCAAAAAAGTGGAAAAAATATACGCCAGAAAAGCGCTTTGTTATTTTGCGTGAACTTGAAAAGAAAGTGGCAAAAAAACTTGATATTGAGCCACTATACCTTGAGATAAAAGAAGGCGGTGAAGATTGGAATTGTTTTGGATCTTTCACTGTTTATAACAACACAAAAAAGATTATTTTAAATCCAATGCTGATTTATGAACCAAAATATCGTTTTCATGCCATGGAAACAATTGCTCACGAAACAAGGCATGCTTACCAATTTAGCGTTGCAAACAGAAAACTTAAGTGGTATGAATTTAGAGCAAAAAAGTGGCAAAGAAACTGGAGTGGATATTTTTCATCAGGTATAGACAATTTGATGTATAACAACCAATCGATTGAAAGAGATGCTCAAAAGTTTTCAATAAAATTTTTAAAGAAACATTCAGGAAAATATTCGAATGATTTGGACTTTCAAAACACGCTTGATGCAGTTGAATACAGGTACAATCAAGCTGATTTAGATGCTCGAAAAAAGTACGGATTTTTCTATAAACACAAGATTGAGCAAAACATAAAAAACAATTCAAAGTATTAATAATTATCAATATTTAACGCAAAACTCAAAAATTTTGCGTTTTTTGTTTCAAAAAATTAATTTTTTATGTTTGCTATTATGTTATATTTTTATAATTATTTTTTCAATCGCTATTGATTTTTAATATATGTTATGATATAATTATGATAACTTAGGAGGAAATTTTATGTTTCTAGCAAGTGCAAATTTAAGTGTGGGATGGATTGTTACACTTTCAATTATTGGGGTGATTTTACTTGCTCTGATTATTGTTATGTGGGTTATGGTTCCATTTAAGTTATGGTTCCGTGCATTGGTTTCATCTGCACATATTTCAATGATAAAACTTATTGGTATGAAACTTCGTAAAGTTGATTTACAACTTATTGTTTTGAATTATATTACAGCAAAAAAGGCGGGATTAAAAATTACTGTTGATGAACTTGAAACGCACTTTATGGCTGGCGGTAATGTTGAAAAAGTTGTTAAAGCTTTGGTTGCTGCATTTTCAGCAAACATTGATTTGACAGTTCAAAAAGCAAAGGCAATTGACCTTGCTGGTCGTGATGTTTATGAAGCTGTTCGCAATACCGTTGTTCCAAAAATTATTGAGACTCCTGAAATTTCTGCTGTTGCAAAAGACGGTATTGAACTTATTGTTAAAGCAAAAGTTACAGTTGTTTCAAATATGTTGATGCAAATTTCAGGTGCTGGTGAAGATACAATTATTGCGCGTGTTGGTGAAGGTATCGTTACAACCGTAGGTTCAACTGATTCTCACAAAATGATTTTGGAAAGTCCTGAACTTATTTCGTCAACAGTTCTTGAAAAAGGACTTGATAGAGGAACCGCTTATTATATTTCTTCACTTGATATTGCCGATATTGATGTTGGCAGAAATATTGACGCTGAACTTAATATTGCAAAGGCTGAAGCTGAAAAACGTATTGCTCAATCAAAGGCTGAGGAACGTAAGAGTATGGCTATTGCTGCTGAAAACGAAATGAAAGCTCGTGTTCAAGAAATGAGAGCTGAAGTTATTAAGGCTGAAGCTGAAGTTCCAAAGGCACTTGCCAAAGCATTGTCTTCAGGAAAAATTTCAGTTAATGATTACTATGAAATGCAAAATATTCAAGCAGATACTGCAATGCGTAATTCACTCAGCAAGGCTGAAGAAGAAAAAGCAGAAAAGTTAAGCAGCAAAAAAGATGCTTCTTCGCAATCTAAACCTTTACCACAAGGTTTTGGCGGAGCAACTTATGCAAGCACACCATCATATGGTTCTCAAATGAATCCACTTGCCGCAAGATTTGCTAGTCTTGCATCAGCAAAACGTGGAACAACTGATGATGATAAATAAAAGGAGTGAAAAATGTTAATAGATATTGTTACAAATCCAATGTTTATTATGTTTGCAACATTTTTTGCTATGTTTTTGCTGTCTAAATTTGTTTTTGGGTCTTCAAAAAAGAAAGAAAAGAAAACAAAAGATGCAAATGACAAAAAAGAATCTGTTCAAAAATCTGAAGAGAAAAAGGATGATCATTCAGATGCAGCAGAAAAAAAGAGTGATGAAACTGCCGAGTCAAATGATACGCCGAAGCTTGTTTTTAAAAGAAAGAAATCTGCAATTCAAAAGAAGCTAAAAAAAATCAAAGAACAGCCAATTATTTCAAAAGTTTATGAAAGAGTTGAAACAAAACACAAACAAGAAGAATCAAAAGAAGTTGAGCCAGATATTTCTGAAGAAGAACTTTTGAAAAAAATGCAATTTGTGAACACTTCAAAAACAGTTTCAAAACTTGTTAAAAATGAACCAGTTCAAGAAGGAATGGTTGATGAAAACAATGAAGAAATTATTCATGAACACGTTCATACTGGTGATGGTCCATGTGTTGTTGAAGAAATTGCAAAGTTAAAAAAACATGGACATTTTGACAGATCAAAAAGACTTTCAAGATGTATTAAGGAAAATAATTTTGAAAATATGTTTGAATCGCATATTTCAGAAGATTACATGAATATTAATGTTGACAGGCATTTGAATATTGGAGAAGATTTTTCAAATTCGCTTTATGAAAGAGCTTCAAAAACTTTGGCGAACAGTGATGCGAAAATTTTGATTGATAATGATGATGCTCCTAACAAGTTGTTAAATTCAGCATCTGATTATAATGATTCAATGAAGGTTTGGCTTGAAAATAGAAGACGTGAAGAACTTGCAAAATTTATGTTAAACCATGATAGTGATGACAATGATGAATCTAACGTTGACGTTGAAGATTTTGAAACAAAAGGAATTAGTGCAAGAAGTTTAATGATTGGCCAGGCTGTTATGAAGCGAAAAGGCTCATCAAAGCATTGACGAGTGTATGGTTTTGTGCTAAACTATTTGGGTTAATATAGGAGAAAGATTATGAATATTTGGAAAGATTTTAATAAAGAAAGAATTAAGAGCGAAGATTTTGTTAGTTTCATTGAAATTGAACAAGGTGGAAAAAACAAGTATGAACTTGATAAAGAAACATCACTTATTATTCTTGATAGAGTGTTGTTTACAGCAACTTATTATCCGATGAACTATGGATTTATTCCAAGAACTCTTAGTGAAGACGGAGATCCTCTTGATGTGTTTGTTATGTGCAGCCAACCAATTGAAAAAATGAGTTTGGTTAGATGTTATCCAATCGGTGTTATAAAAATGATTGATGGAAATGAACTTGACCAAAAGATTATTGCTATTCCATTTGGCGATCCACAAAATAATAGCTATACAGACATCACGGAACTTCCAAAACATATTTTTGATGAACTTATTCATTTCTTAACAGTTTACAAACAACTTGAAAACAAGCCTGTTAGAATTGAAAGTATAAGTGGAAGAAATGAAGCTGTAAAAACTATTGATGAATGTATTGAGGCGTTTGATAATGCTTTTGGAAAAAAGGATTAATATTATGTTATTGAAAAATGAGAAAAAAATTAAAAATATGATCAAAACAGGATCTGTAAAACTTCCTAAAATTGTTTTGAATGAAAATGGAACTTATTCTTTTTCAGGTGAAATGGTTGATGTAAGTTCACTTGAAGAACTCAATGAATACAAAAAGAATTATTCAGATATTTATGATATTGTTAAAGAATCATATAAATCTCAAATTGCAAATATTTACAAAAGAGCGTTGACACACTTAACTTCAAATGGTGAAAAAAATAGTATCTCAAATTGGTTAGATAAGATTTTTAATGGCAAGGCAGTGACAGGAAATAAACTTTTTATGCAAAAAGTTTATATGGCAAATGAAACAGAAAATGCTGTTAAAGATGTTAAGTTTGTTGTAAACTTTGCAAATGAAGCAAAAGGATTTGTTCCTGAATTTAGACCTTTTGATATTGCAAGTCTTTTGGGTGAAAGATCAAAAGAAGGCATCAGTTATATTTTGCCTGAAATCAATGAAAATGGTGTTGTTGCAAAAATTGATGATAAACACTTTGATGTTAGTTTGATTGGTGTTGATGGCAAAAAAGCTGAAGAACTTAAAAACTTTATGCTTGATGAAGCTATCAAGTATGGTGATAGAAGCAGAGAACAAACTGAAAAGATATTTAAATTGTTTTCAATTTCTAGAACTCTTGCAGATGGTTTTGAACTTGGCAATTCTAAAATGGTTTATAAAAACACAAGAGAACTTGCTGAAATTTCAATGGATTTGTTTGGGGTTGATAATTCAAAATTTGTAAAATCAAACAAAAAAGTTTATCCTGCAGTTGCTGATGATTTTGAACAAATTGCTGGAGCTGAAGGTATTGAAGATGAAGGGTTTTCAAATGTTGAGAAAGCAAGTGAAAAACAAACAAATGAATCAGAAAAAGAACATTCGCAAAAATTTGAAGTTAATTCAATTGATATGAAAACTCCATATATGTCTGAATGTGGTCTGGATGATAACAAAAATATGGTTATCACTCTTAAGGCTAATGGCGATAGTTTTGTTGTTAAAATCAAAAATGGAAAAATGGAAGTGTTTAATAAAGCACAACAAAATAGTGAATCTGAAAACGAACTTCAAAAATAAAAAAAAGAGAATGAGAGCATACACGAGCGTGTGTGCTTTTTTGTTTTGAAAAAATTTACATAAAAATTAAACCCACAAACCATAATAAATGTAGGAGAAAATTATGAAGAAAATTTTAAGTTTATTTTTAATTTTTATTTGCATGGGTGTTTTTGTTGGGTGCAATGGAAACTGTTGCAAAGCAATTGAACTTATGGGTGCAGGGGACAGAATACACGACACTTATACTTTTGCTAATATTGGTGTTAAAATTTCAGATGATGGTAATAACACTTACAATATTTCAGGTAGTGTTGAGAAACTTGAAAATGAATCAGTGAAAAAAGAATTTGGAATTGCCGACGATGTTGATCATGTTGTGGCTATTAAGCTTACTGCAATAAACAGCAATGTTAACAAAGATGAAGTTCAAATTTCAACAAATGGGAACAGAACATATGATGCAGAACATTTAAACGGTTCAGATTATACATTTATTATTCTTGAAGCAGTGCCTGGAAAAACTGTAACAATCACAGTGAAATGGAATGCTCAAGATGAAGAAAAAGTATATGTTGTTAATTTTGATCAAAACTTAACATTGAAGTAAAAATCGCAAAAAATATAAATTTTTGATAAAATTCAATAAAAATGGAGTGATTTATGAAAAATTTTAATAAATTGTTAATTACATTATGTTTGGCAGCGACTATGTTTGTGTTTGTTTCTTGCGGTGGGGCTGCACCAAAAAGTCCAAATGAAACTATGGCTGAAAAGATTGAACTTTCAACTGCAACAATTGGTGAAATTAATTTTGAAAATTCAAAGCAAACATCAATTAGTCAAAACGAAAGAGAGTTTAGAGTAACTGGATCAATCGAACAAATGTCGCTTGAACAACAAAATGCTTTTGGTGATAAAACCGTTAAACATGTTGTTGTTTTGAAGTATACTTTTGATAAGGAAAGAACAATTGATGAATTTGAGATTGTTGGCAAAAATACAAAAGTTTATTCAACGGATAAAAGTGTTCAAAATTATGTAGGTTCAATAACAGATTTGCTTGATAATGATGATGGCGAAGACGCTTATACAAATTTGATACTTTCAGCTGAAACAAAAGAGTATACAATAACAGCAAAATATAGTGATGGTGAAACTAGCAAAGCCACAATAAAAATTCAAGCAACACTTGTTGGAACTGAAGAATAACTATCTAAAAATAAAAAGGGAAAACATCTCTTTTTATTTTTATTTTTATGTCAAAATTGTTATACTATAAATAGGTAGGTGGACTATGTCTAACAAGTTGGTTGTTATTGATGGCAACAGTATTTTTTACAGATCATTTTATGCTCTTCCATTGTTAACAAATTCTCGTGGAGAGTATTCAAACGCTGTGTATGGATTTGCGATTCAAATTTTAAATATAATTCAAAACATAAAACCAAAGTATATGGTTGTTGCTTTTGATGCTTCCAAAAAAACTTTCAGAAATGAACTTTATAGTGAATACAAGGTAACAAGAAAACCAATGCCTGATGAACTCCGAAGCCAAATTGAACCATTGAAGAAAATGCTAAAACTTATGGATATTCAAACGGCGGAAAAAGAAGGGTTGGAAGGCGATGATATAATTGGAATTATTTCAAAAAAGTTTTTGGACACAGAAACAATAATTGTTACTGGAGATAGAGATTCTTTTCAATTGGTTGATGATTCAACTTCAGTTTATTTTACAAAAAAAGGAACAAGTGATGTTAAGATAATCGATCCAAAAGAATTGAAAAATGAGTATGGAGTAACGCCTAGTCAGTTTATTGATTTGAAGGCACTTCAAGGGGATACATCTGATAATATTCCTGGGGTTGCTGGTGTTGGACCAAAAACTGCAACTGACCTTATAACAAAGTATGGTGACCTTGATGGTGTGTATGCTCACATTGATGAGATTTCAGGAAAGGTTAAAGAAAAGCTTGAAGATGGAAAAGAGATGGCTTATCTTTCAAAAAAATTGGCAACTATTGTTACGAAAGGTGAGATTGATTTATCATTAAAAGACTTGGAATTTGAGTATCCATTTTCATCAGCCGTTTTTGACTTTTTTAAATACTATGAGTTTAAAACTCTTGTTAAAAATCAGAATAATTTTGATATGACTCTGGGCGAAAAAAGTGAAGAAGTTTTTGATGAAATAAATTGTGATAATAATGAAAAACTGCAAAATATTGTAAAAATGGTTGAAAAACATAATAAATTTGCTGTTTTTTTCAAAAATGATGCGATTCATCTTTCATTTGGCTTAGGTGAAATTGTTGTTTCAACAGTGGATGATTTGATATCAAAAGGTATTAATGAAAATGCTTTTTTTGATGAGTTCAAAAGATTTTTTGAGTCGGAAAAAGTTTTTAAAATTTGTTTTGATTCAAAGCAAGATATGTATTACTTGAAAAAATTTGGCATTGAGCTTAACAATTATTTTGATTGTTCAGTTGCAAAATATTTGGTTGACGGGGTTCCTGTTGACAGCGTTAAAGATGTGTTTTTTGATGATGATATAAAATTCATTGCTAGCAAAATGATAGACTTTGAAAGTGAATATTCCAAAAAAATTAAAGATGAAAATTTGGAATTTTTATATAATTCGGTTGAATTGCCATTAACGAAAGTTTTGTTTTCGATGGAGAATGCGGGATTTAGAATTGATACTGAAATATTGATGTCATTAAAGCAAAAGTATCAACTTGAACTTGACAAATTGTCTGGCGATATTTACAAGCTTGCGGGGGAAGAATTTAACATAAATTCGCCAAAGCAACTTGCACATATTTTATATGAAAAATTGAATTTGCCACACAAAAAGAAACAGTCAACAAATGCAGAATCTTTGGAAGAAATTAAGGGTGAGCATGATATTGTTGTTTTGATTTTGAGATATAGAAAGGTTGCAAAGTTTTTAAGTACATATATTGATGGACTTTATCCACATCTTGATAAAGATAATTTTGTTCATACTTATTTCAAGCAAACTTTCACAACAACTGGAAGGTTGTCATCAATTGAACCAAACCTTCAAAATATTCCAATTAGATCTGAAGAGAGTAGAGAAATTAGGTCAATGTTTGTGGCTTCTTCAAAAGATAATATTTTGATTGACGCAGACTACTCACAAATTGAACTTAGACTTCTTGCACATCTTTCAGGTGACAAGGTTTTTGTTGATGCGTTTAATCACAATGAAGATATTCACACAAAAACTGCATGCACTGTTTTTGGCGTAACTGAAGATATGGTTACAAAAGAAATGAGAAGAATGGCAAAGGTTGTAAATTTTGGTATTATTTATGGTATCAGCGAATATGGTTTGGCT
>CAKVMF010000008.1 GCA_934771675.1 uncultured Clostridia bacterium | reverse complement strand
AATCACCATAAAAAGCAAAATTTTCCGGAAACATTGAATGGTCATAAATATCAACAATCTTGCCTTTTTGTTCAAGCGCTTCTTTGAATGCCAAAGCAGAACCCATAGCATCACAATCAACATTGATATGAATATAAACCGCAATCTTTTCAGCCGCAAGAATCGTGTCTATAACTCTGCCCATTAAGATTCCCCTTCAATTTGTTTGAAAAGTTTATCAAGTCTTTCAGCTCTTTCTTCGGTTTCATCCAAAATGAACATCAAATCTGGAACTGTCCTAAATCTAATTTTGTGAGCAAGATCATATCTCAACATTTTTTTGTTATGATTCAATTTTGAAACAAAAATGTTCTTTTTTTCTTCATCACCAAAAACACTAACATAAACTTTTGCCATAGAAAAATCAGCAAAAGTTTCAACTTTTGTTATTGAAAATATTGTTGATGTTAAATCAGAATCATCCAATCTTAAAATCAATTGTGATAATTCTTTTTGAATTTCTGAGTCAACACGACTCATTCTTTTTGTTGTCATAATTTCTCCAATAAACTCAAAAGAGCATTATTTCTAATGCCCTTTTTGTTAATTAATTCTTTCAAGTCTGTAGGTTTCAAAGGTATCTCCAACCGCAAAATCAGTAAATCCATTAAATGTTACACCGCATTCAAATCCAGCATCAACATCTTTTGCTTCATTCTTTTCTCTTTGAAGAGTTCCAATCATACCATCAAACAAAACTTTATCTCCACGCATAACACGAACTTTGCTATCTCTTGAAATCTTTCCATCAAGAACATAAGTTCCTGCAATAAGTCCAACTTTACTTGCCTTGAATGTTGCTCTGATTTCTGCGTGACCAGTAACAATTTCTCTATATTTTGGAGCAACCATTTTGTTGATTTTTTCAGTTACATAATCCAAAATTTCATAAATGATTTTTGAATTAACAATTTCAATTTTATATTTGTCAGCAAGAACTTTTGCTTTAAAGTCTGTTTTTGTGTTAAATGCAATGATTGTTGCATTTGAAGCTTGCGCCATACTAACATCATTTTCATTAACAGCACCAACACCACCGCTAACAAATCTAACTTTAACTTCATCATTTTTGATTTCAGAAAGTGTGCTTCTAAGAGCTTCAACTGAACCTTGAACATCAGCTTTAACAATAACGTTGTAATCTTTGAAATTACTATCAGCAATCTTGTTCATCATATTTTCGATTGAAAGATCAGCACTCTTAATCATGTCAACTTTGGCTTGATTTTGACGTTCCAAAGCAACTTGACGGCTCATCTTTTCATCAACAACATAAAGTTCATCACCAGCATTTGGCACACCACTAAGACCAATAATTTGAACCGGCATTGAAGGGCCTGCACTCTTGATTCTTTCATGTTTGTCATTTGTCATAGCACGAACTTTTCCAGTGCAAGTTCCAACAACAACATAATCTCCAACATGGAGTGTTCCGTTTTGAACAAGAACTGTTGCAACAGCACCAACACCTTTGTCAAGTTTTGCTTCAATAATAGAACCAGAAGCTTTACGGTTTGGATTTGCTCTTAAGTTTTGATATTCAGCAACAAACAATACCATTTCGAGAAGTTTGTCAATATTTATACCTTGTTTTGCAGAAATTGGAACAATGATTGCATCGCCACCCCATTCTTCTGGCAAAACATCATATGCTGCAAGTTGTGTTTTTACATTTTCAATATTTGCTTTTGGTGTATCAATTTTGTTGATTGCAACAATCATAGGACATTTTGTTTCTTTGATTTGTTTGATACATTCAACAGTTTGTGGCATAACACCATCATCTGCGGCAACAACGAGAATTGCGATATCTGTGAGTTTTGCACCCCTTTCACGCATTGCAGTGAATGCTGCGTGTCCTGGAGTATCAATAAATGTTATATCTTCGCCATTAATTTTGATTGTATAAGCACCAATACTTTGTGTGATACCACCGGCTTCACCACTAACAACATTTGTTTTTCTGATTTGGTCAAGAAGAGATGTTTTACCATGGTCAACGTGTCCCATAACACACACAACCGCTGGGCGTTTCTGCAAATCTTCATCACTGTCAACAATACTTGAGTATGAATCAGCAAGTTTTTCTTCGAAAGATTTTTCAACTTTTCTTTCAAGAGTAATGCCAAATTCAGAAGCAACAAGTTCTGCAGAATCAAAATCAATATTGCTGTTTATGTTAACCATCATACCTAAAAGCAAGAACTTGCCCATAAGTTCAGGAACTGACTTTCCAATAGTTTCTGCCAAAATCTTAACAGTCAAATTGTCGGTTGTGATAACAGCATGATCAATTTTTTGAACTGGTTTTTGAATAACTGGTTCGTCTTTAACTTTCTTTGAGTGCTTTTTGAATGAAACTTGATCCTGAAGTTCACTTTCATCAACACTGTTTTCGTCAACATAACCACGCATCTTTAATGCTTTTTTGTTTAATGACTTCTTTTCATCATTATTTTTATCAAAAGTAGACTTCTTCTTTTGAGTTCCACGATTGTTTGTTTTTGCAAGAGTGCTTGCGTCAAAACTTTCAGTTGCTCTTGGAAGTCTTGGAACATAACCAGAATTTCCAGAACCACCATTTGCACCAAAAGGTTTTCTTTGGAAGTTTGGCCTGTCACCTGGTCTTGAGTTATAACCAGAACTTGCACCTCCAAATGAATTTTGACGTCTATCACCATATTGATTATTGTTATCAAATCTACGTTCGCCAGTTGGAGTGAACTTTCCATTTTGGCGATTTTGATAATTGCCTTGGTAATTTCCTTGACCGTTTTGACGTGGACCATAACCATTTTGTGATTGGCCAGCAAAACCAGGTCTATTTTGTCTAAACCCGTTTTGATTATTTTGACCATTTCCAAACCTATTGTTGTTATCAAATTGTCTAGGTCTTTGATAATTTTGATTATTGTTTGCGGCAACCTTTCCAGCTGGTCTATCTTGTGTATGAGAAACCGCTGACTGTGCAACTGTTTTCTTTTCAGGTTGTTCAACCGGTCTTGGAGTTTGAGCTACAGCAGATGGCTCTTTTGATTTAACTTCAACAGGTTTTGGTGCTGATTTTTTAACTTCAACAATTTTTGCACCAATAGTGTTTAATCTCTGTTTAAAAGTTTTTAGATTAGACGCAAAAGAAGAGATCGAGTTTGATCTCAAAATGTTTTGCATTTCTCTAATGTTTGAAAAATCTACTTGTTTTTTGTTTTCTGTTTTATTCAAGTTGTCCTCCAAGACCATTGCTGGTCAAAATCTTTTTTATAGCCGAAGCCAAACCGCTGTCGGTTATGGCTATTGCTTTCACGTTCTCATTTTGGACAATATCCAAAAATTCACTTGCATCAATCACAAAAATTGGAATGTTCCTTTTTTCATGATAGTGCATCAGTTTGCTTTTTGCTGAATCTGCAAGTGCAGTGCTCATCATCACCACTTTTGCATTTTTGCAAGAAAGTATACTGTCTGTTCCAAAAACTATATGTCTTGACTTTATTGAAAATCCAACATATGTTTTAATTTTTTCCAGTTGTAAACTCATTTAAAATTTCCTCATAAATTTCAATTGGAATATTTCGTTTAAACACTCTTGAGAGTGATTTGGACTTTTTTGCAAGGTTTGCACAATTGATATTTTTGCAAATATATGCACCCCTGCCATCTAGTTTTTTATCTTTTTCAATTTGAACTTCTCCAGATTTGCTCATTACAATCTTTAAAAATTCATCTTTTGTGCCTTTGTGTCGGCACGCTATGCAACTACGTTCAGGTTCTTTTTTTTGCATAAGCTATCTCCAATTAATCAAGGTTGATATCTTCTGTTCCGCTGAAGATTCCACCAATATCATCAACGTCAGTGTGGTTAGCTTGAGTGTTGTTTTCTTCAGCAGCTTTGCTTTCGCTCTTAACATCAATCTTCCAGTTGGTAAGTTTTGCAGCCAAACGAACGTTTTGACCACCTTTTCCAATAGCAAGTGAAAGTTTGTCATCAGGAACAATAACTCTTGCAGACTTTGTGATTTCATCAATTTCAACTGAAATAACTTTTGCTGGAGAAAGAGCTCTTGCGATATATTCAAATGGATCATCAGACCAAACGATAATATCAATTTTTTCTCCGCCAAGGCTGTAAACAATTGAGTTAACTCTCACACCTTTTGCACCAACGCAAGCACCAAGAGCATCAACGTTAGGATCTTTTGAAGTGATAGCTACTTTTGTTCTATAACCAACTTCACGAACGATGTTTACAATTTGAACAACACCTTCTTGAATTTCAGGAACTTCAAGTTCAAACAATTTTTTAACAAATCCAGCGTTTGATCTTGAAACAATAGCCTGAACACCATAAGCAGTTTCACGAAGCTTTTTAACGTAAACTTTAATTCTGTCACCAACACTGTATTTTTCACCAGCGATTTGGTCATATTCCATCATAACACCTTCAATGTTTGTGTTTGGAAATTGAATATAAACTGTTCCAGCATCAACTCTATCAACAACACCAGTCATAAGTGTGTCAACTTTGCTTTCAAATTCACCATAAGCAGAATTCTTTTCTTTTTCACGAAGCTTTTGAGTGATAACTTGCTTTGCAGTCATTGCAGCAATACGACCAAACTCTTTTGGAGTGATTGATTGTTTAATTTTATCACCGATTCTAGCAGTCTTTTTCACAAGTTTTGCATCTTGAAGTGAAATTTCAGCATTTGGATCAGTAACTTCTGCAACAACAGTTTGATAAGCATAAATATCAATTGAATATTTTTCAGGTTTGATTTCAACTTCAACTGGTCTAATTTCATCAAAGTTGCGTTTGTAAGCAGTGGTTAAAGCAGTTTTAAGTGCGTCCAAAAAATATTCTTTTTCAATTCCCTTTTCGCTTTCGAGTTCATCGAGTGCCAAGAAAAAATCTTTATTTGTCATTTCGTTTCTCCTAAAAATCAATATATTTTGTTGCTTTTGCAATTAATTTTCTGTCAATTGAAATTAATGTCCCATCTTCATCAATCTCAATTGCATCTGTTGTAAAACTCATAAGTTTTCCAACATGAACTTTTTTCTTTTGAATAACTTGAAATAATTTTACTTCAATAATTTCGCCAAGATTTCGTGTGAAATCCTTATCTGTTTTTATTGGTCTGTCAATACCTGGACTTGAAACATTCAAAGTGTAAGGTTTTCCGTGAGTTGGATCAAGTTCATCAAGTGGCTCATCAATCGCTCTGTGTACTTTTTCACAATCATCAATATCAACTCCACCGATCTTGTCAATATAAACTGTTAAATTGTCACCATTGTATTTTTTTGCAAATTCAACTTCAACAATTTCACAACCACATTGTTCAACAATTGGCTCTAAGAATTTTTCAACTTCTTCAGATATCTTTGACATATTTCCTCCAAATTTTAACCAAAATTTTAGGAGTGGTTTTCACCACTCCCAAAAGTCAAGCCATTCTCTACTTTGATTATATACTATAAAATATATTTTTGCAAGTAGAAGTGAAAAAAAATTTGCGAATTTGCCAATATTTTGGGCTTTTACACATGTTTTTCACCAAAAAATATAGTTTTTACATCATTTCAGCAAGTTTTATGAAGACTTCAGCAGTTGCCAAAGCATCGTAAACCGCTCTGTGAGCATTGTCTAACACAACTCCAAGTTTTTCAGCAATAGTTCCAAGTTTGTAGTTTTTTACACCATGAACAAGTTTTTGCGCATATCTGAAAACGTCGTCTGTTTCATTGCTGGCAAAATCCCAGCGACACTTTTTGCCCTGTCCAATCAAAAAGACGTTATCAAAGTTAATGTTGTTGTAACCAATAATAATTGCATTTCTTGTGAATTTGAAAAAATCTTGCAAAACTTGGTAATCTTTTGGAGCTCCAGCAACATCCGCATCAGTTATTCCACTAACCGCTGATGATTCTGCAGGAATCTTTCGTTCTGGGTCAACATAACTCATAAATCTTTCAGTTATTTTGCCGTTTTCAATTTTTACAGCACCAATTTCAATTATTCTGTCACCACGTTCATAGTGAAGCCCAGTAGTTTCAAAATCATAACAAACAAATGTCTTGTTTTGCAAAAATTCTGGGACTGGTTTTTCAACCATAAAATTCATCAAATCATTTTGAGTGTAGGTTACAACCTTTTCAGGTTCAACAAACTCATAAAATGGACGTTCTTTTTTGTAAACAATTTTCTCCTCAAATTTTTCAGGAAGTGTGCAAAGTGAAATATCTTGAACTATCAATGAATTTCCACCGTTGTATTTATCTTCTTCAATCTTTCCCCTAACAACAATTGCTGTGTCATCTGCAAGAGTCAACAATTTAGCTTGAGTTTCTTTGTTTGAAAAATAAACACATGGAATTGAACCAGTAAAATCTTCAAGTGACCACTTGAAAAGCTTGCGTTCATATTTGTTTTGAGCTTCAGCTTCTTCAGTTATATTTTCATTACTTTCTTCAGCTTTTGTTTCTGTTTGTTCTGGCTGTGGTCCTTTTTCTGATTCTGAAGTTCTTTCACCTTCTTCAACCTGTTCATTTTCTTTCACTCTAGGTTTTCTTTTAATAACAATATCTTTAAAAGCTTTAATCTTTCCTGAAAGAACAACAAGCGGCTGTGGTGATTGTTTGTCTTTGATATATGAAGGCAAATCTTCAATAGGTTCACCAACCAAAGGCTCAACGTTTGAAATCTCAATTTTTCGAATTTCATCCATGTTTGATTCTTCTTCACTAAAGTTACTTTTTAATAACTCCTTTTGGTCTTCAACAAACACTTCCCCTTGCTCATAACTGCACTTAAATTCATATTCTTCATAGAGTGATTTGAAATAATTTTGAATTTCAAAATTCAAGTTTTTTTGCTTTGCATGAGCGTATGAAAGTCCATCAATAACAAGACCAATATCAAAAGTCATATCTTCAAGTTTAACAAATTTTACTTTAAAATATATTGATGGAAAATTCTTTTCAAGGTATGTTTTTGTTTCTGAATCAATACGCTCTTCACTGATAAAATTTTTAACAAAATTAATTTTGTATGTGTATTTTTTAGGAAGAATTTGCAAAATAATTTCATCAAAACTTTGCTTTAATTCAGGTGTTAAAATCACACCATCTTTATACAAAATTTCAATCACGCAAAAATCTGCAGCCTTATCTAAAGTTGCAGATTTTAACATAAATTTATATTGATTTTGTGTTCTGCTGTTTAATTCTTCAATAAGTGGTTCATTGTTTTCCATACGAGAATTATACAACATAAATTCTATAAACGCAAGAAGTATGACGCAAAGAAGAAATGATACACATCCAAAAATAGCACAAGTCCAAGCAAAACAAACAAGCCAATTGTGTGAATCCACCCTTCAACTTTTCTATTGACAGGTTTTCTAAATATCATTTCTATTAGAACAAATAATGCCCTTGCACCATCAAGCGCCGGTATTGGCAGAATATTGAATAGTGCCAAGTTCATTGCAAGCATTGGGAGAAGAAGCAAGAAATAATCAAATCCCATTTGACTTATTTCAGCAATTTGTGAAACAGCGGTAACGGTTCCACCCATATCTGAAACCTTTGTTGCTCCAGTAAAGAGTCCTGCAAGTGCCGAGAAAATAACAGCACATAAATAGAAACAGAATGGCCATGCTTTTAAAATAGATTCAAAGAATCCATATTTAACTTCAACATTTGTAAACACAATACCCATGCTTACGCCAGATTGAACATAAACAATTTTTGAACTTTCAAGCAAAGACTTCAATGTGTCTTCATCAGCATATGAAACACGTGTTTGAACGTCGCTTGAATTGTAAATTCCTGAAAGGTATGCGGTTATTGCTGAACCTTTGCCCTTTGATTCTTCAGTTTCACCATCAGCTGAAATACGAATAATCTCATTTGCAAAAGTGTCAATATCAATTTTATTTCCGTCTTCATCAAACAATTTATCTTCAAAATATTTTAAATTTGAAACAAAGTAAAATGCTGGATATTGTTGTTTTGAAGATTTAATATCAATAATTTCACCATTACGATCAACTGTTAAAGTAAACTCCTCACCTTGTTTAAATTTTGAAACAAGTGAATTGAAGTTTTTGTAAGCTTCAAGTCTTTCGCCATTAACAGCAATAACAACATCATTTGATTGAAGACCAGAGCCAGTTATCTCGTTTGGATTAATTGACGATGTTACACATGGTCTAACAAACCCTGAAACCATCAAATAAATTGCAGCGGTAAGCACACCAAATAAAAAGTTAAAAAACACACCAGAAAGCAAAACTATCAATCTTTTCCAACCTGGTTTGTTGTTGAATGCTTCTGGATTTTCTTTTCCATCTTCATCTTCCCCTTCAAATGCACAAAAACCACCAAGTGGCAGTGCTCTGATTGAAAATACTTCGCCATCTTTTTTTGTTTTGCTATAAAGTTTTGGTCCAAAACCAATAGCAAACTCATTTATCTTGAAACCTAAAATTTTGCCAGCACAATAATGTCCAAATTCATGGACAGTAATCATTATTAGCAACACAACAAGTGCAAGCAAAATATATAGAATAGTCATAGTTTCTCCTTAATAAATTTTATGACGCCCATGCATTTTTATACTAACAAAAGTGCAAAAATCAAATAAACAAACAATGCTGTAAACATGAGTCCGTCAACTCTATCCATAAATCCACCATGTGCTGGAAAGATGTGTGAATAGTCTTTAATTCCCACTTTACGCTTAAGCGCAGATGCAATCAAGTCACCAAGTTGGTTGATAAATGAACCAAATATTCCAACAAAAATAAATGCAAAGAGTGAATTAAAAAGGCTGATTTGTTCGAGTGCAAACCATGGTGTGAAATAAAACACAATAAAGCAAAGCATTGAACCAACAAATCCACCAACAAGTCCACCTATCATACCTTCAACTGTCTTTTTTGGTGAAACTTCAGGAACAAACTTTGTTTTCCCACAAGCCATTCCAATAAAAAGTGCCATTGTGTCGGTAAGCATTGAAACAGCAAATGCGGTAATAATTCCCATATAACCAACTTGATAGTTCATATGGTTCATTGCATATAGAAATGAAAGCACAACAACTGGATAAACCAATGCCATCATTGAATATTTTGTTTGGTCAAAAAGCTCACTGTTGAGTTTGCTAACATCAGGTTCGGTTGTGCCATGTTTTCTGTTCATAGCAAAAGTTATGATGTCAATTGTCAAAAACCCAGCAAGAAGCATAAGAACTGTTAAAAATTCATACAAAAATGCTCTGTATAGATTTTTTTCAAGATTGAATATTAAGCAAAACATACAGGTTGCAAAAATCAACCCAATTGTGCTAACTTGTTTTCCAGACTCCTTGTATGCTTTTGAAACTTCCAAAATTGAGCCAATACTAATAATCAAAACCATTGCATCAAAAAACAATGGGCTAACTTGTTTAAGCAAAACAAAACCTAGTGTTAAAATTAAAATAACAGCCCCTGTTAAAACTCTTTTTAACATAATTTACCTTCTTTATTTTCCAAATCTTCTGTGTCTATGTTGATATTCACGAATGCAATCATCAAGGTCTTCACCCTTAAATGATGGCCAATTCTTTTTCACAAAATAAAGTTCCGCATATGCCATGTTGTAAAGCAAAAATCCACTGATACGTTGTTCACCACTAGTTCTAACCAAAAGGTCAACATCTGGCATGTCACCAGTTGTTAAATACTTTTTGAAAGATTCTTCTGTGATATCTTCAGCTTTAACCTTTTCATTTACAATGCGCTTGCAGGCATTTACAATATCATTTCTTCCGCCATAAGCAAGAGCAATGTTAACGGTTCCCTTTTTGCAATGTGAGGTGTCGGCTTCTGCCTTGTCAATAATATCTAGAATTTCTTTACTGAGCAAACTTCTGTCGCCGGTATGATGAAATCTATAATCATGTTCAATCAAATCTTTTGTCATTTTTGAAAGCTCTTTGAAAAGATTGAATAAATAATCAACTTCCTCTTTGCTTCTGTCAAAATTTTCAGTTGAAAAGCAGAAAAATGTAAGGTTTTCAAAATTAAGTTCTGAAGCCCTTCTAATTATTCTCTTTATTGCCTCAACGCCTTCTTTGTGTCCAAGCAAAGTTGGAAGCCCCCTATGCTTTGCCCATCTTCTGTTTCCGTCACAAATAAAAGCAATGTGTTTTGGCATATTGGTGTAATCAATTTCTTTTAATTTTCTTTTAAAAAACATCTAGTTCTCCTTAATATTAAGCAAAAACTCTCCACAAATAAGAACGATTTCATCATCTTTTTGTTGAACGGCACAAACCAATTTTGTTCCGCTTAATAAAGTTTGTTTTGAATTTAAAATGGACTTAATATTTTTAAACCCATTTTCTTTTAAAATATTTTTTGCTTGAGATTCTTCAAGCCCAACAAGAGAATCAAAATCAAACATACTAAACCTGCATGATTTCTTTTTCTTTGTCATCCATGAGTCTATCAAGTTTTGCAGAAACGTCATCAAGTTGTTTTTGAACTTGCTTTTCATATGAAGCTTCTTCATCTTCAGTTATTTCACTGTCTTTTTTGAGTTTCTTCAACCCTTCAATTGCATCACGGCGAGCATTTCTGCAAGCTATTTTTGCATCTTCAACAAGTTTTCTTGTGCTTTTAACGAGTTCTTTTCTTCTCTCTTCGGTAAGCATTGGGAATGTGAGTCTAATAACTCTTCCATCATCTGTTGGAGTGATGCCAAGATCTGAAGCCAAAATTGCCTTTGTGATATTTTTAACATTTGAAATGTCCCATGGTGAAATCAAAAGTTGCCTTGCTTCTGGAACTGAAACGTTAGCAATATGATTAATTGGAGTTGGAGTTCCATAGTAGTCAACCAAAATTTTATCCAAAATATGTGGATTTGCTCTACCTGCACGAACTGATGCAAGTTCAGTTTCAAAATGATTAACTGATTTTTTAAGTTCTTCATCATAGTCCATAAAAATAAGGTCTACATTTTCATTGTTTGTATTCATAATAATCTCCTTTTATCTCCTATATAATACTAAATTTTTTTACAAATTTCAATGAATTTTAACGCTTTGACACAAAAATAAATATTATTATTAAATTATGATAATTTGCAAAAGAAAAACACAGAATCTTTTCTGTGTTTTTCAAAATATTATTCACTAATTTGTTTCTTAACTTCTTCAGCAAGATCATCATGTCTTTTTTCAAGACCTTCACCCATAACGAATCTTGCAAATCTTCTAACAGAAATCTTTTCACCGATTTTCAAGATAGCGTCATTAACAAGTTGTTGAACAGTGATGTCAGGATTTTTAACAAAGTCTTGTTCAAGCAAACAAACGTCTTTGTAATATTTGTTGATTTTTCCATCAACGATCTTGTCAGCCATAGCTTCTGGCTTGCCTTCATTGATAACTTGTGCACGAAGGATTTCTCTTTCTTTTGCAAGATCTGCTGCTTCAACATCATCTTTTGAAACTACTTTTGGAGCATTTGCTGCAATATGCAAACAAATATCATGTCCAAGTTCTTGAAAGTCTGGGTTTTTAGCAACAAAGTCTGTTTCACAGTTAAGTTCAAGCATAACACCAATTTTACCATTCATGTGGTTGTAAAGGAAAACTGAACCTTCAGCAGCAATTCTTGATTGTTTTTTTGCAGCTTTTGCAATTCCTTTTTCACGAAGCCAGTCAGCGGCTTTGTTCATATCGCCATCACATTCTGTGAGTGCATTTTTGCAATCAAGCATACCTGCACCGGTTTGCTCTCTCAAAGTTGTAATATCTTTTGCTGTAAATGCCATAATTTTTTCTCCTTAAAACTAATAAATTATTCTTCAACCTTTGTTTCAACTTCTGCATTAACTGTTTCAGTTTCAGCAGCTGGAGCATTTTCTTCAACTGGAGCTTCAGCAGCAACTTTTGCAGCTTCTGCTTCTGCTTCTGCAGCTTTGATTCTTGCTAAACCTTCTTCGCCTTCTTTTGCTTCGATACAAGCATCAGCCATAGCTCCTGCAATAAGTTTAACGGCACGGATAGCATCATCATTTCCTGGGATAACATAATCAATGTTATCTGGATCACAGTTTGTGTCAACCAAAGCAACGATAGGAATTCCAAGGCTCTTTGCTTCACGAACTGCAATGTATTCTTTTCCTGGGTCAACAACAAAAAGTGCTGCTGGAAGAGTTCTCATTTCTTTGATACCGCCAAGGTTATCTTCGAGTTTTTGTCTTTCAGCTTTGAGTCCCAAAACTTCTTTTTTAGGAAGAAGGTCAAACTCACCTGTTGTTTCCATTTGATTTAATTTTGTAAGTCTGTCAACTCTGCTTCTGATGGTTTTGAAGTTTGTGAGTGTGCCACCAAGCCAACGATTGCCCATGTAGAACATTCCAGCTCTTTGTGCTTCTTCAATAACTGCATCTTTTGCTTGTTTTTTTGTTCCTACGAACAAAATTGATCCGCCAGCTTCAACTGTTGATTTAACAAAAGCATATGCTTCATCAATCAAAGTTACTGTTTTTTCAAGGTCAAGGATATAGATATCATTTCTTGCGGTGAAAATGTATTTTTTCATTTTTGGATTCCATTTTCTTGTTGGGTGACCAAAATGAACACCTGCCTCGAGTAGTTGTTTCATTGATACAACTGCCATAATTTTTTTCTCCTTTTGTTTATCCCTCTTTGTGGGTCAACTGCCTTTGGAACGCAAAACCATAAAAATTTAATTTTGCGCAACACCAAAAACATCACCACAAATGTGTGATAGCAGAATGATACCATAAAAAACATTGATTTGCAATAATTTTTTCACAAATTTTAGAAAATAAGCGAAAAAAAGGCGTAACCCCATGTGTTATGCCTTAAATTAAACACCTTTAACAAATCCAGACGTATCAAAATCAATCTTTTCATCTGCATTGTATGTGTAAGTATATTTCACAGTTCTTCCTGCACTTGCACCAGTAAGTTCACCCTTGTTGTTAACACTTTCAACTGTTTAATCCAAGAACACATATTGAATTAAACCATCTTGAATAAAAATTCTATATTCTTCATTATAAACTTCTCTGATTGTTGCTGTTCCACTTTGATTTTCAATATAATATCTAAAGTCAAATGAAACAATCTTATAACCAGAATAATTCTTTATTAAAAGTGAAGAAACATTGTAGTAATCATACAACTTTTTGTTTGATTCAACATACTTTCCCTTTTCAATATTGATAGCATTTTTTGCAACATTGTAAGTTGAAACATAATCTATATTTGAAAAATAATCGTTTGTTCCAAAGCCTTTAAAGTAATAATCGCTATCTTCAATTACTCTTGTGTTATAAATTTTTGTTTCAGCATTGAACTCTGCAACATTAAAACCAGTTGTTGATTTTTTGAACTGTGCATATAAATTTTGAACACCATTGCTATCTTTATTGATGAAAGTTTTTACCTGAGATTTTATATTTTTTCCATCATTTGTAACTTGTGCAATATGTCTTGCATCTGATGCTAATTCTTTCGTTGTTTCATCAACGAGAACTGTGTAATATTTTCTTGTAATTGCAGTGTTATATGCTTTGTTTAAAATTTTTGTTGCTTCTGCAAATGTTGAACTTTCATTATTTGAACCACAGGCTGTGAGCGTAACTGGAATAATCGCAAAAACTAGCATCATAAATATAGAAAATATCGTCTTTAGTTTTTTCATTTTTTATTCCCCTAAAATGTGCAAATAAATCCAGACACATCAAAGGTGATGAGTGATGAAGTTGTGTAATTATAGCTATTTTTTAATATTTCTGTTTTGTATGGATAAGAACTTCCACTTGACAAATCATAACTTTTTGTTGTTATAACAAGTTCGCTGAGTCTGCCGTCATCAATCATGATATTAAATTCAATTTGAACATTAATGTCCTTTGGTTGATTTGGATAAATCGTTTCTGTTTTAGAAAAATCAACATAGCCAATATTGAAAGTAACAGTTTTTTTAGAGTCGCTTTTGGAAACTGACATATCAGATGCAACGTAATATGTTCCGTAAACATCTTTCTTTGTGTCATTTAACTCTGCAAGTTCTGTTTCAACCTTTGCTTTGTAAACATTATACATCTCTGCTAAATCAAGGGCGGTTCTAATATCTGTGTAATAATTGAATTTAGATAAACGATATTTTGTAATGGTTTTGCTATTGAAAACATCTTTATAATATTTGTTGTTTGATTTTTGAAATTCAATGTAATAAGAATTGTTACTTTCAGTGTATTCAAGCAAAATTTCGTCATCAGTCAAGTCAATATATGAAACATTTGATTCATTCACATCAGAACCATACATGTTTGTTGCAAACTCTACAGTCCTAGCACGATTGATTGTAACATATCTACTGTTTAAAGCATTTTGATATGCCTCGTTTAAAATTTTTTCTGCTTTCACATTTGGAGTATTGTCATCATCCTTTGAACAACTTGAAAACATTAGTGGGATGCAAACAAGCATTGAAAATGCTAAAAATATTGAAAGAATTTTTGATTTTTTCATTGTTTATCTCCTGTTTTATGCCACACCAGAAATTTCAGTGTATTCTTTTGATGGGCTGTATGAGTATTCTCTGCTTTTTATCTCAAATGATGATTCATAAGGTGTTTCACTTTCGACAAGATATTTTTTCACTAAAGTTTCAGCTGTAAACTTTGAAATCGTTGTCCAAGATTCAGAACTATTTTGAGATTTCTGTAAAGATGAAATATAAAATGTGTATGTTGTTTCAGCAACATCTTTTGATATTATTTTACCTTCGTGTTTGTTTTCCACAACTTGTGAAAACGTAAACGAAACTATTTTTTTCCCATCTTCTTCTTGTTGTTTGAGTTTTCCAACCACAACTGTTGTGGTTTTAAAATCGTTGTCATCTGCGATGTAACTCTTTCCTAAATATGTTTTTGGATCATTTTTTACTAAATAAAAAGTATAAAAATCTGACCAGAATGGAGATTCCACATATTCATATTTATTTTCTTTTATTGTTTCTCTTGGATTTTGTCTGTTATGGTCGTAGTTATCACGAACAAAAATGGCTTTTGTGCTGATATCATATTCAGTATAAACGCCATCATAAAGTTGCTTGATGTGTTCTCCGTCATTTGTAATAAACGCATTGTGTCTAACAATACTGCTACTATCACTACCTTCCATTTCACTAAAACTAAAATACTTTATTTCTTTTATGCTTTGATAAGTTTCCTTCAAGGTATTTGCTGCAATTTCAGAATTTGTTGGCTGTACACCACCACCTGAAGAGCTTGTTCCACATGCCACAAGACCAAGAGTTGCAGACAATGCCATAACAAAGCAAATTAACACTTTTGATAATCTTTTCATAAAACCCTCACTATATATATTTTAAGAATATAATATCTAAATTTTTTAGTCAAGAAAATAGCAGACTCCAAGAAAAAATTACAACAAAAAAAGCCGAGAGCAATCCCCCTCGGCTTAAAATATGGCAAACTATTCTCCTGTTTTGTTTCCAGTGTTTGCATCATCAAGAAGTTTGT